>JAHDRK010000039.1 GCA_018433345.1 Syntrophobacterales bacterium
CATAACCAGGGCGAGTTTCGTTATTTCTCCGGACACACCCGCCTGGAGTTCTAAAAGCTTTGACAGAAGGGCGGAAGGCAGGTTGTCCACGCAGAAAAAGCCCACGTCTTCGAGTGCCCGCAGGGCCGTACTCTTACCCGAACCCGACAATCCTGTTATTATAACCACCCGTATGTTTTTCATGAGCGGTCAACTCCCGGATGTTCTCCCGCGATTGTCCCAGATCGTGCACCGGCGAAACTCACGGCAGCCCATATCACAACACACCGTCATATGGTTTGGTCATACGCTTACCTGGGGAGCACAGTGCGTACATGGGAAATCTCGTGTCTTGCCTCTTCGATACGATCAACCGCCTCTTTAGCGTCCCCCGAAGGGACACGGATCCGTGGCAATCGCCTGCCGAGCAACCTGCAGCTGTCGATCGCTCTCCGTGAGCGATTCATTATGTCGGCCCGGTCTCTTATGTCGCAGCAAAAACCCAACATCGTTTCTTCCAAAACCGCGTTTTCGCCGAACACCGAACCCGCATGTACGATACCAAGTCCTTGAATATCCATCAAGTTCTTTATTTCAACCGGTGCTTTTCCCCGTAGCACCCCAGCCTTGTCCCTCCTGATCTCCACGCAGTCATCGGCCACCAGGCGATAACCTCGTTTGATAAGTTCAACCGCGCAACCGGTCTTGCCCGAACCACTCGCGCCTCTGATGAGGACGCCGAGGCCGCCGACGTCCACCAGCACACCATGCAATGAAATAAAGCCCTCCACGCGTCTCCTCAGCAAGTGTGTAAGACGACTGGCTATGTATGGAGGATCTTCCGGGGATGTCGCCAAAACCGTGCCCGCCGTGTCCATATATTCACTGAATAACGATGGGCATCCGCCCGTCACGGTAGGAGCGAATACTACGAGAGGGGTGTGCCTTTCAATGATCAGAGTAATGAGTTCGTCCCAGAGAAGTAATGAAGAAATGGAAGGAGCGGCCCCACGAACAACCACCGGGACGGATTCAGGGAGATTTCTGAAAGAGAGAAAAGAGGCGCCAAGGTCGATACACTCAACTCCGGCGTACCGGAGGATCCTTTCAAGACCCCCCTCGCCCGCCTCTATACTGAAGCCAAGCCGCCTCCGTCCGTAATCGACCACTTCGCCGATAGTAATTGAACCCTTGACCATTCAGGGAAACATCTTGTCTTTTTCTACAATGAGCGAAAAAAGTTTCTCCTTAGAATCGGCAGCCAAGAGTTCTTCGCGAAATTCCGCGTCTTTCAACATTCTGGAAATCTTCGCCAAAGCCTTCAGGTGCTTCCCCGCTGAATTCTCGGGTGCCAAGAGGAGAAAAAATATGTGCACCGGTTTTCCATCCAGCGCGTCGAATTCCACGCCTTCCGGGCTGCGTCCAAATGAAACCACAAGGTCGTCCAGGCCCGAAATTTTACCGTGAGGTATCGCCACGTTGTCACCGATTCCGGTGCTGCCGAGTTTCTCCCGATCCAAGAGGACTTCCACCACGGTATCGGTGCTGACAGCGCCCAGGGAATCCCCGAAAAGTTCCGTCAATTCGCGGAGAACTTCCCGTTTGGTTTTCGATTTCAGTTCGCTCTCGATAAAGTTCCGCTGTATCAGGTCTCGTATCTGCATCATCCTGTCGCTCGATTCTCAACCCACTGCTTCGATCAACTCATAGTTCCCATCTTCACGCCTATATATCACCATCACGTTTTCCGATTCTATATCGCGGAAGAGCATGAATTGATTTTTCGATTCCTCCATGTTCATGATCGCATCATCTATGGACAAGGGATTTAAAAACACCTTTCTTGTGCTGACTACTCGATCTTCTTCCTCGAGATTTTCATCGGGAATCTGCGCAAGGCCCTCAGCTATGGTCTTCCCAGCCGGCTCTTTCCGGATTTTCCGTTTTTCCTTATGTTTTTTCAACTGCCTTTCAAGCTTGTCCACCACGGCATCTATGGCGGGAATCATTTCGGGCGCTTCTTCGCGGGCATTGATGGTATTGCCCTTGGCCATGGTCATGTTCACTTCCGCTATGTTTCTATATTTTTCCACGGAGAGAATTACCCGTACCTCAACCGGCTTTTCAATATATCGTTCGAGCTTGCCGAGCTTCTTCGCGGCGTAATCCTTGAACCCATTGATTGGTTCGGTGTTGCGAAAGGTAAACGAAATCTGCATTCAAGATCTCCTTTCTTATGAAAACTAACCTTACTGCATCCTCCTGTGCGGGATTCCAAAATGAAGCATTGTTCCCTATGTGATCCGTATCAAAAAGTCAATAGTATTTTCTTCTCTTGTGAGAAGGCGGAATATTCAGCATCTCTCTGTACTTGGCCACTGTCCTCCGGGCGATTTTGATACCTTCCCTTTTTAACAGCTCCGCTATCGTCCCGTCATTTAGTGGATCACGAACATCTTCCTCGCTTATGATTTTCGCTATCCGTTCCTTGACGCTTTCCGACGCCACGGACTCTCCTTCAAGTCTTTTTATCCCGCTGTTGAAAAAATATTTAAGTTCGAAAGTGCCGCGCGGCGTGTGTATATACTTGTTGGAGGTAACCCTGCTTATGGTGGATTCATGCATATCCAGGTCCTCGGCGATATCCCTCAGAACCATTGGTTTAAGATAGTCTATCCCCTTTTCAAAAAATTCTATCTGATGTTTCAAGATGCTTTCAGAAACGCGGTATATTGTCTTTTGCCGCTGTTGTATGCTCTTGATAAGCCAAAGGGCAGACTGTAGTCGTTCACGTATGTATTCGCGGTTTTTTGCTCCATCCCGGCTTTCGCCTTCTGCCGTGAGAATCCTCTTGTACATGGAACTGACCTTGAGACGGGGCAACCCCTCATCGTTAAGAGAAATTTTAAATTCATCGCCGACCTTGAACACGTAAACATCAGGAACTATATAGTGGCATCGCTCTTCATTGTAGCGGCGCCCCGGTTTCGGATCGAGGCTTTTGATCAGTAGAGCCGCCCTTTTTACCTCATCCACTGTGACCTTTTCAACCCTGGCAATTCTGTCGAAATTATTTGTCTCGAGGTCCGCCAGGTGTTTTATGACTATCTTTTCCGCCAAGGGATCTGGAGAACCGATGGACCGGAGCTGTAAGAGCAAGCATTCTTTCAGATCCCTGGCCGCCACCCCCGGGGGATCGAACTCATGAACCAGGGACAGCACCCCTTCCACGAATGGCACGTCCGCGTCGACAGCACGGCTGATTTCTTCCACCGACGCGTCAAGATATCCGTTTCCGTCCAGGTTGCCTATTATCTGCTCCGCTACTTTCTTTTGATCTTCGGTCATCCACGACAGGTTAAGCTGCCACGTAAGATAATCCGCAAGGGTCTCGCTTTCGCCGGGGAGATTCTCCCAAGCAGGGGCCTCCACAGCTTCCCCAAAAAAATTGACCCCTACCGTTCCGTAATCCTCAAAGTACCCGTCCCAGTCAAACTCTTCCTTCCCATCCCCCTCGCCCGTAATTTCTTTCGACACCTCCAGCGCCTTACCGGTTTCGTCGCCCGGAACCATACCATTTTCCGAATCGTCGACAGGCGCTTCACCGTGCTCGAAATCATCCTCTTCGAGCATGGGGTTTTCCTGGAGTTCCTGGTTAATGGCGTTTACAAGTTCCAGTCTTGACAGTTGCAAAAGTTTGATGGACTGCTGCAACTGCGGAGTCATTATAAGTTGTTGAGTCAGTTTCAGGTTCTGTTTAAGTTCAAATGCCATGACATATCCGCGCCCGCCGCTCGTTATCGGCGGCACCTCCCGACAACTATAAATCGAAATCGGCGCCCAGGTAAATTTTCCTGGCCACTTCGCTGGCCGCTATCTCGTCGGGTCCCCCTTCCATCAGGATCGTCCCGTCGTTCACGATATAGGCGCGATCGCATACCCTCAGGGTTTCGCGCACATTGTGATCTGAAATCAGCACACCTATATTCTTGTCTCTCAGCCTCTTGATTATAGCTTGAATATCGGAGACGGCAATAGGATCGATGCCGGCAAAAGGCTCATCGAGAAGCATAAACTTTGGATTGGTAACCAACGCCCGTGTTATTTCAACCCGCCTTCGTTCACCGCCGGACAGGGAATAGGCCTTGCTCTTCGAAATGTGTGTCAGGTTCAACTCACCCAACAATTCCGCCAGCCTATTCCGCCGTTCCTGGCGGCCTATATTGAGGGTTTCAAGAATGGCCAGAATGTTTTCTTCAACGGTCAATTTACGAAATATGGACGCCTCCTGGGGAAGGTAGCTTATCCCCTTCCTGGCCCTCGCATACATCGGCAAATCACCTATATCTTCATCTCCGAGGAGAATGGTTCCATCATCCGGCCTTATAAGGCCCACGATCATGTAAAAGGACGTGGTCTTTCCCGCTCCGTTAGGACCGAGCAGCCCCACGACTTCGCCACGATCAACGGCCAGATCGACTCCATTGACCACGGCCCTTGCACCGTACTTCTTTAATAGATTTGATGCCTGCAGCCTCATGTATACGATTTCTCAGCTTTCGCGGTTTATTTGGAACAAGGATTGTTGTAACGGTTCCCCGGCGTTATAAGATCATGATGTCTCGATGCCGCCGGTGGCAGGGGATTACTTGTTTTTGTCCTCTGCGGGCGCAATGACCGCCTTCACCCTGCCCCTTTTACGATCTTCCACAATTCCTTGTTCCTCATCTATGTGCCAGGTGATTCTGTCTCCCTCGATAATATTATCACCTTCCGTCAGCACCGCCTTTTCACCGGTAATAACTATGACCTTGTCTTCATAGTTCAATAGGGCGTGATCTCCCGTCACCATGGATGTTTCCCCACGAATAACCACCGAGCCTTCCGCCTCAACCTTCTCTATCCCCCTGTCCATAGCGGCGTCCTCCGAGCCGGAATCGGAGCCGGAATCGGAAAGATAGTAAATGCGCAGTACATCGGATTCAACGGTCATGTCTCCCTGGCGGGCAAGAACATCACCGGAAAATACGATTTCACGTCCGCCCTGAAAAGTTTCGAGGCGATCGGCCGTTATGGTCAGGCGCTCCTTCCTTTTGCCTACTTCTTCGGCCCATGTGACCTGCGAAAAACATAAAAACACGAGCACCGCCGACAGGAAGAGCAATAGGCGCTTGATATACAAGCATCTCTTGGCATTCATGCTACCGAAACAATGACACATCGGTTATAACCGCCTTCACGTCCGAAAAAAGGACAAGGTCGTTTCTTTCTATAGTAAAGGTCATACCCTTCCCCGAAAGATCGAGGTTCTTCCTATGCATCTGTACGGAATCATCGGTATGAACCGTCCTGTCAGATGCGCGATAATTCAACGTGTCCGTCGTCAAACGTTCTCCTTCGTCGGAAACAATCTCCACATCCCCGGATAGCGTCATGTCGCCAAGCTCGCTGTTTAAGGTTCCTTGTCGTCCGGTCATGAAGTATTCCCGACCCTTCCTCGACAACATCCTCACAAACACGGTCTCGAGGGACAAAAGTTCCTTCTCTCTATAATACCTCGCGAGATCGGCACGAACTTCCCATTGAAACTCCGGGTCTCCTGCCTGGGAGTAGCGAAAGTCCCTCACTTCCAGGTCAGCCGCGCCCGAGACTGTCTCGAGGACTGTCAGGAGTGATTTCCCCTTCCTTTCCCCTGAAAAAAATATTCCCGCCATCACTATTACGGCGATCATGATCGCCAGGATACCCGCGAGAACCCATTGTATCGAGTTTCTTTTGTTCACAATCATCAGCGCAGCGTGACAATTTCCCTGGAAACTCGAGAAACAGCCAGCCCTTCATCACGATCCTAACAACCTATAGAGGAGGCTCACCTCCGTGATGGATAGATATAACACCGCCGCCCATGGAAGTAAAGGGTTGGGGCATACCGCCCCTTTCCGCCTCGGGGGAGATTTGCTTGATATTTGGAATACCGGGAGTGAAGAATCGCTTGCCGATCAATTATGTTCTCTTGCCCGGCCGCCACAGCCCGTCAAAGTGACAGACGGTGGCAGGGTTTCTGACAAGGATCTCGGAGACACCGATTTATTTTATTCCATAGCGCCGGACCAAGTCGGGCCACTCGTTTTTCGCCTTCAGGATGAGATCGCATATCTCTCGGATCGCACCGCGGCCGCCCCTTTCAGCCGTAACGTAATCGGCGGCCGCACGGACCTCGTAAGAGGCATCCGCCACCGCCACTGAAAAGCCGACAAGAGAAAAGACGGGGACGTCCACCACGTCGTCTCCCACGTAGGCCACGTTTTCCGCTTGGAGGTTCCTTCGGGCAAGGTATTCCGCCATGAATGAACCCTTGTTTTTGATACCTTGGTATACCTCTTCGATTCCGAGATCGCGGGCCCGGAAACTTACGGCGTGGGACTCCCGGCCGGTCAAAAGGGCGACATTTATTCCGTAACGAAGCAACAACTTCATTCCGTGGCCGTCACGGACATTGAACTGTTTCAATTCATTGCCCATATGATCCATTATGATACCGCCGTCGGTCAAGACTCCGTCCACGTCGGTTACGAGAAGCGTCACCCTGGACAGTTTGTCGCGCAATGCGCCACTTATACCGGCACCGACCGTCATGACAACTCATTCCTCACGATCGCATCGATGTCTTTCAGCACTTTCAAAAGGGGCGGAAGCATCTCAAGAGAAAGAGAATTGGGACCGTCGCTCAGGGCCTCTTCCGGCCGAGGATGAACCTCCAGGAACAGCCCATCCACGCCACAGGCAACGGCTGCCCGCGATAACACCACGGCCATGTCCCTGTCCCCTCCCGAGCAGGTTCCCTGTCCTCCCGGAAGCTGCACACTGTGGGTTGCGTCGAAAACGACGGGGTACCCCGTTTTTCTCATAATCGCCAAGGAACGCATATCCGCCACGAGATTGTTGTAGCCGAATGTATAGCCCCTTTCAGTAATGATCACCCTCCTGTTCCCGGCGCTCACGATCTTGTCGATTATATTTTGTACATCCCAGGGTGCCAGAAACTGGCCTTTTTTTACATTAACGGCCCGGGCCTTTTGCGCTATTTCCATGATAAAATCGGTCTGTCTGCAGAGAAAGGCCGGGACCTGGACAACATCGATCACTTCGCACGCCGCGTCTATTTCTTCGAAGCGATGAACATCCGACAACAGAGGAAGCCCGAATTGCTCCTTCACCTCGGAAAGTATCTCCAATCCTTTGTAAAGACCGGGTCCCCGGAAGGAATCCTTCGATGAGCGGTTGGCTTTATCGTAAGATGATTTAAAAACCAGTGGAATATCAATGTCATCTAAGAGTCTCTTCAGGTATTCAGCCGTTTCCATGACCAGGTCCCTGCTTTCGATAACGCACGGTCCAGCGATCAACACCAATGGATGGCCCCCACCGATGCTGAAATCTCCAATTGAAAAACCGCCCATCCCTTCCTCCTTCTCCTCCTCGATGCCCTGCCCCGTTCCAGTTCCATCCTTCTGCAAGGCCCTCCCGAGCTCGTCGAAGGACCCAAGATGAACGGGGCATTGCGATTATACTTTTCGCCGTTGTCTCCATTTTGTCAACGAACAGGCAAAGACACGGCCGTGATTCCGAAGGGCGAATCAAGATTTTTTCGGTAACAGTTCCCATCGAAGCGAAGCGACCGCGCCTCGAACTGTCTGAGCCTGAAGGGCGAGTTTTCGAGGCGCAGTAAAGCGAGATACGGAACCGTTAGCCCCTAGCCCATAGCCTATCACCTGCGGCAAAGCCGCGCCCCGCGCCCCTCGCCCATCGCCCCCCTTACCTTTTACCTTTTACCCCTTATCCATCTCTTTTTTACCAAATGTCAAGTTTAGAGATTTGACCCCCAATTCTTTACTCACCCTTCTTTGTGCTTCATCTTCATGATCTTTATGCGCAGCTCGGGTATCTTTTCCATGGCCTGCTGGGACTCGGGGTTAAGCTTGTACGCGTTGATGTATTCTTTGAGCGCATCTTCGTAAAGATCCTTCTTTTCATAACACTCGGCAAGTTCAAGATAGAGGCGATAATCCTCGCGGTCGTACCGGATGGCCATCCTGTAGCTTTCGATGGCCCGTTCCGGCTCACCGTTAAAAAAGAGCGCGCGTCCCAGCCCACGATGAAATACAGGGCTTTCCGGCTTCATTTTTGTCAAGCGTTCGAAGATGTCCACCGCCTTGCCGTACTCACCCCACCTCAAGTACGCATCACCGAGAATGGTAAGCACATCGACGGTGGGATTCACGGCGGCATATGATTCGTAGGCCTTTATGGCCTGTTTCTCCTTTCCAAGCCGGTCATAGATCACTGCAAGATTATAGTATAGATCCGGGTCCTTACCACCCATCTTTATCGCCTTTTCATACGATGCGGCCGCCTTTTCCAGGTCGTTGAGTTTCTGATAAGCCAATCCCAAGGCGCTGTGCGCGGCGGCGTTTTCCGGTGAAAGTGACACGATTTTCTTGTAATAATCTCTCGCCCGTTTATAGTCCTCATTGTTCAAGTAATGAAGCGCCAGCCTACCCAGGGCATCCAGATCATCGGGTTTCAGATCTAGAACCCTCTGGTAGGTTCGAGCGGCGTCTCCGCTCCGTCCCGCCTTCTCATAAGCTACGGCCAGATTGAAGGCAATTACAGGGTTTTTTGGTTCCAGTGAAAAAGCCTTTTCCAAGTTGGCGATCTCCTTCTCATTCTCACCCATTTCCCCATAGGCATAGGCAATGTTTGCATAGGCCGCGGCGTTGTTCGGATTCTTCCTTATAAAGGCGCGGTAATATTCGCCTGCTTCCTCGTAGCGTGACACTTCCAGGCATAACCCGGCGATTACGCCAGCCAGGGCATCATTGCCCGGCATGGCCTCGTATACCTTGCGATAGGCCTCGAGGGCTTTTTCTTTCTCCCCCAATTTTTCATATACTTCACCCAACCTATACCTTACAGCCACCGCGCCTGGATCCAGCCTAAGAGACGCCTCGTAGTTGGCGGCCGCCCTTGACCAGTTCCCCTGCTTTTCATAGACGCGCGCTATCCCTGCGTAGGCCGAGGGATCTGAAGAATCGAGACTGATGATCCTTCGCCAGGCGTCCAGAGCATTGTCGTAACGACCAGCCTGCTCGTAGAGACCCGTAAGCTCGAGGAGTACCTGCATGTCGTCGGGGTTGCGGGAAAGGACGGCGCGGTACTGCGTAATGGCGTCATTCGTCCGCCCGGCTTCTTGGTAAAGGCGCGCCAGCATTTTTCTCGCGTTTGCATCGTCGGGCTTAGTTTTGACCGCTTGTTCAAGATATTCTATTCTTGACTCCAGATTTTCCGTGCCCCTGGCCATTCTCAACCAATCTTGAGGCAGTATCTTTACGACTATTGGGAAGGAAGCTATCTCCCGCCCTTCATGACGCACAACGATCGAAAAACTCTTTCCTTCGTCAATTATGGCTTGGTCAACGAACGCCTCTCCCCTGAAAATTATTCCCCTGTCATTTTCAAGTTCCGAGCCGGTTAGGTGAACCGTCACCCCCCTCTCGAAAAGTACGTCCGTCTTCACATTCCTTATGAAAAATTCGTCACGGTATACCACTTCGAGACTATCGCCTGGTACAAGCCTGATATCCTCACCGTTTTTCTCCACAACCAGCTCGTAAACAAGGGGCGTCTCTCCGAAGACGTTTACGGTTACAAAGCGTTTCACTCTCTCGGTGCATTTCTCAAAGCGCATGTCATCAAAGGACTTCCAGGCAACCGATATTCCCGCCGCCAGTAAGACCGCCGACACAACCACCAGGATCGTTTTGAAGATAAACTTTCCCCCTCCCGACCCGGGCTTCTTTCGCCGCCCACCTCGCTTTTGTTCCCCCCCATAATAATAATCCATGTCAGCCCCGCGGATGGTAATTTCTATGGACTTCTTTCAGATGTTCCCTTGTAACATGAGTGTATATCTGCGTTGTAGCGATATCCGCATGGCCCAGCATGGCCTGCACCGACCGCAAATCGGCTCCTCCTTCCAAAAGATGTGTGGCGAAGGAATGCCTGAAGCTGTGTGGATAGACCTTCTTATCCAGTCCCGCAACACGGGCGTAGCGTGTTATAATCTTCCAGACACCCTGTCTCGTCAAACCTTTTCCTGAACGGTTCAAAAACAGGGCGTTCACCCGTTTACCCCGTGCCAGTTTAGGCCTCACCCACTCCAGGTATCGCTTGAGCGCTTCACTGGCGCTCTCGCCCATGGGGATAATGCGTTCCTTTCCGCCCTTGCCCGTAACGATGCAATATCCCACATCCCAGTTGATTCCCGCAAGAGAAAGGGTTGCCAGTTCCGAGACCCGCATCCCCGTGGCATAGAGGAGCTCCATAATCGCCCGGTCCCGCAGTCCTAATTCCGTGCGATCGGATGGAGTATCCAGCAGGCGGCTCATCTCCTCCCTTGTCAGGGTATCAGGAAGACGCAGCCACACCTTTGCCAACTCTACATGGGCAACTGGGTTCTCCTCGATAACCGAACGCCGGAGGAGATACTTGTTGAAGCCCCGCAGGGCGGCAAGGACTCGATTTATCGAATTCGAAGCAAGTCCTTCGGTTCGAAGCGATTCGAGAAAGGATACAACCTGGGACGGACGTATGTCGTGGATCGACCGGACTCCCTGTTTTTCGAAAAAAGCTATGTAGCGGTTGAGATCCCTGCTGTAGGCCTCCAGCGTATTTAGTGCAAGCCCACGCTCCAGGGCCAGGTAGTGGATGTAGTCGTCCACGTATGTGTGCACGGAATTTGCAGCTCCTCATTTCATTGACTCGAGTCTAATGAAAGACCCGCCATATTGCAAGCGGGTCTCTGTAAGTGGCTATCTGCAATGATTTATATCGGAAAAGAACACCATAAAAGGGTTCCTTTCGAAAGGAGGATCGGAAACTGCTCATTTAAAGGGACATGACGGGAACGTCATGTCCCTCTATCCGGGTCACTCTCTGCCGGAGGCTGTGGCCTCTCTTATTACTTGCCTGTTTGTTTTGGCATAATAGTGGCTATCGAGAGGGTCGAATCACTCATGAAGCAGCCTCTGATGATAGGCCTCCCCTTAAGGAATCAAGCCCGACATTGCAAAAACTTACTAAATATTCAATATACTGCATGTCATGGTGATTGAGTTGTTTTATCAGTTTTAGTAATGTTTCCATCCTGGTCAATGGTGAACGTCACCGGGCTTCGATCATGGGACGCGCTTATTGTCCAGTTATCCACATCGGTCCAGTTGATGGTAACTGTCACGCCTGTCGATCCCCTGAATCCATTATTTTTTAAATCGTCGATGGTCATACCGGTGGGCACGGGTATCGATGTCGTGTGAGCCACCGCCGCCGTATAAGCATTCCTGAGATCGGACATGACCGTGGCTTCCCAGCCTTTCTGGCGGTAGGCATTGAACTGGGGGATAGCGATGGCCGCCAGGATACCGATGATTGCGATGACGATCATCAACTCGATTAGTGTGAAACCCTTTTGATCCTTACGTTCGTTGATCGCGAACCTCATGGCTTGGTACCTCCTTCTATATTACGCTGTATAGCTCGTTCGGCCGTAAGCAGTATTTGCTCCGCCTCTTTGGTGGTTAGAAGCTGCAACGGCCGTGCCATAGATTTCATAAACTTCTGAGAATTATTACCATCAATCATATCGATAGCTTACAAGAGAAATGACTGGGCAACCGCGGGGACGGGGACAGGCGGCGGACAAGACTCCGCTGGACTAGCCCGCGATTTTCACCGACCGAAGCGTGATTTTCACGGACCCGGAGAAAGTGGCTGACGCGGTTCGTCCCTGTCCTTTTCCATCCGGTATCGGAGAGAATCGGGTGTAATGTTGAGAAGTCGGGCGGCCACCGCCTTCGAACCGCCAGCCTTCTCGAGGGCGGCCCCGATGAGATGCCGCTCATAATCTTTCAAGGCTCGGTTCAGATCAATTCCTTCGTCGGGAAACCGTAGCGGAGGCAACAAGGATGAATCATTCCGGGAGGAACCGGATATAATCAAATTTTCAGGAAGGATGATGGCGGACGTTTCCAGGGCTACGCTCCTCTCAATGATGTTTTCCAGCTCCCGGACGTTGCCGGGAAAGGGATAATCCATGAGCAGTTCGAGGGCGTAGTCCGATATCCTTCGGACGCCCCGTCCGAAATCGTCCGCGTATTTCCTGATGAAATGATCCACCAGCAATGGGATGTCCTCGCGGCGTTCCCGAAGAGGGGGGATCCTGAGGGGGATCACGTTTAGTCGATAGAAGAGATCCTCCCTGAAATCTCCGGTCTTCATCTTCTCTTCAAGATCCCGGTTCGTAGCGGAGATTATCCTGGTATCCACGGTGATATCCTCCGAACCCCCTATTCGACGGAAGGTTTTATCCTGCACCACACGGAGAAGCTTGACCTGGAGGAAAGGTGATATTTCGCCTATTTCATCGAGAAATACGGTCCCACCGTTAGACTGTTCGAAAAGACCGGGCTTGTCGGTATAGGCCCCGCTGAAGGATCCTTTCATGTAACCGAAGAGTTCGCTTTCGAGGAGCGTCTCCGGAATTCCGCTGCAATTTATGACAACTAAAGGCTTCTCTCTTCGCGGACTGTTTTCGTGGATGGATCGGGCGACGAGTTCTTTACCCGTCCCACTTTCACCGAGAATGAGGACGTTGGTGTCTGTGCCCGCTATCTTCCTGATAAGCGAAAAGACCTTGAACATACCCCGGCTCTTCCCAACCATGCCCCCGAAGGCGGGTTTCTCTTCCAGGTTTTTCATTAAGCGGGTCTCGTCCGTGACTGAGCTTCTCTTCCTCAACGCTTCATCCACCAGGGCGGTGAGCTTGTCGATATGAAAATCCTTTTCCAGGTAGTCATAAGCACCTTCCTTCATCGCCGCCAGTGCGGTCTCTCCCGATGCAAAGGCCGTTATGAGAATGACCATCGTTTCAGGCATCCTTTCCTTGATTGACTTGAGGAGCCCGATCCCGTCCATGCGGGGCATGCGCAAGTCGGTTATCACAAGGTCAAAATCTTTCTTTTCGCACACCCGCAACGCTTCGCCGCTTCCCCCCGCCACATTCACGTTGTGACCCTGGCGAGTGAGCATGATCTCCAAAAAATCCCGAATTCCACGGTCATCATCCACGACAAGAATATCAGCCATCCATTTAATCCCCCGGTTTCAATCCGCCGCCTGTATAGGGAATCCCACGACTGCGCGAACTCCCCGCCCTGTCATGTTCTCAATGTGAAAGTATCCACCGTGGTTTTCCATGACGCGATCCACGATTACAAGTCCCAGGCCCGTTCCGGTTTCCCGGGTGGTGAAAAAAGGTTCTCTTATTATGCCCAAGTATTTCTCGTCGATGCCGGTCCCGTCGTCACGCACTTCAACCTCCAAATACGCTCCGCCGTTTACATCTTTCCGTCGGGTTTCTATGGTCAGTTCTCCTCCCTCTTGCATGGCTTGAAGGGCGTTTACAGTTATATTCATGACGGCCTGCCGCACTTCCGACTTCTTTCCCCGGACAAGGCGGTCGTCGTCATGCCGCCGTATAAGACTGACACCCTCGTTCCATTCGCCGCCCAGCCGTATCGAATCGATCGTTTCGTCGATTATTTCAACCAAGTCGATCTCCTCGTAGGACCCCATGCCCCGGGAACGGGAAAGAAGGAGGAAATCCCCCACCAGCGTTTCCAGCTCATTTCGCCCCCGTTCGATAATATCCAAAAGTTTGCGGTCACCCGCCTCGAGGTTAAGGTCCCGCCGCAACAACTGTACCGAACCACTTATTGAGGCAAGGGGGTTCCTCAACTCATGGGTAAGGACAGCGGCCATTTTCCCCAGAAAGGCCATACGTTTGCTTTTCTCGAGTTCCCGCTCCATGGTCTTTATATCCGTCAAGTCTTGAAACACGATGATTGCCCCAATTCGGTTCATAGCCGGGTCGAGGAGTGTCGACAGGGAACATCCGAGGGTCTTTTCGCCTGCTCCTTTTGAAATCGCCTCCACGCTCACCGGTATTCGGCGGACCCCGCCATCGTTCGGGATTCCGCTTAAGGCGGGGAATAGGTGCTTTATGTTGCGTCCCATCGCCTGGTCCCGTCGACAACCGATAATCATTTCAGCCGCGCGATTGAAGGACCGCACCGTCCCTTCCATGTCCACGGTGACAATGCCGACGTCGACGGATTCTATTATGCTCCGATGGAGAATGTCCAGCCGACGGAATGAATCTTCCCGCTCTGAAAGAAGTGATTTTGTCTTCTGTTCCCGCTCGACCACGTAGAAAGCGATAACGGCTACGATATAGAAAAAGACGATGTGAATAAATATTCTCGAAAAGACGTGGCCGGCGGTGAAGCTGCGATAATAGGGATCTTCATGGATAGGAGGAATGTATCCAAAATACTCGAGATCCACAAGTCCTCCGTAACATATGGCCGCAAGGGATGCCACCATCAGCGACCCGCGCCTCCCCAGGAAAAGAGCTGCGTACATTATAACCAGCGGATAGAGGATGGAGTAGATGCTGCCCGCTCCGCCCGTGGCATAGACCAATGTCGTTATGAGCACCACGTCCACCGCAGACTGAACGGACGCGTTCATGACCGTGCTTACCCCCAGGCGTGTCAGGAGCATGTACAGAAGGGAAAGCGGGTATGTGCATCCTATGACTGCGAATAGAAGGTACAGCGATCTGTATGAAAGCGCGTCGTCACCGCTCGCCTGTATCACGGCGGCAATCCCGACGAGAAAAGACACTACAAAAAGACGCAAAAAAATGAGCCATCTCAGACGCTCCAGGTCGCGCCGGTTGCCCGGGTATCCAGTCGACGCCTGTTTCATTTTCACCTCCTTCTTTAAGATTTCGCCTTTGAATCGGAGGCTGGTGCGAAATTGTATACACTCATCATTGCAATGTCCAGAAAGGCACCATAACGAAAAGGGCAAAAGTTAAATACTTGACAGTGTTTTTCTAATCCTCTAGAAGATTGAAACTGCTGCTTTATCCTGATATATTCTTGCCAACCATCGAAAAACATCCGAAGATTCACAAACCTCATCCCACCATCCACACAGCTTACACGTTCGTAACAACAAATTTTTGAAAGAACGGGATATTACCGGGCTTTTTTTCATGAAGACACCACTCGCGGCCATTTGCGTCTTGTTTATAGCGGGAATCATGACGGCGGAAAATGTCTCTCTCCCTTCGAAACTTATCATTCCTGTGGTCGCTGTTTTTTTGGTCGCATCTCTTTATGTGACCCATCGCAAAAAGATGCACGGGACCATGTTGGCCTTTACCACGGTCGCCTGGTTCTTCGCCGGATTCGTAGCCGCCCAGGATTTTTCCTTCCGAAAGGGATGCCATGACGGCGTCGAGTCGATCATACCCCTGGAGAATCACGAAAGCAGAGTTTGCACGCTGGAAGGTTACATCGTCGACAATCCACGGGTCATGGAAAATAAAATCCGCTTCACCCTGCAGGCGGCCTTCCGAGCCGAAGAAAATCGCCGACTCCCCATGGAGCACAAAATCGCGGTGACTGCTCGAAACTGCCGGGCGGAACTGTGCTACGGCGATTATGTGCACATTACGGCTCGTCTGAAGAGACCGAGAAACTTTCACAATCCTGGCGGTTTCGACTACGTCAAACATCTAAAGCACCGAGGAATTCACTACACTGCTTCGACATATCGTCCCTCAGATATCCTGGTCCTGCGGCGGGGTTATGGAAACCCCTTCTCAGCCTTTATTGAATCCAGGCGTGACAACATCAGAGAACTCATAGAACAGGCCTCTC
>JAHDRK010000003.1 GCA_018433345.1 Syntrophobacterales bacterium
ATGCTCGTGATCACCACCTGGTCTCCCCGCCGTTGATCGAATCCAACGGCCTTCTTTATCAAGTCCTCCAGCTGAGCGAGCTCTTCCTCCGACCGCGGTTTGAAGACCTCCTCCCCCGATTCGTTCTGTTCGTATTTTCCATCAACGAGAACCGCGACCGAGATTCGCTCGATTTCTCCTTTCGGTTTAACGCTGGTGCTGACCGTATGGCTTAACTCGTAATGTATTATCTCGTCTGTTCTTTCCCGGCTGGAGACGCGGGCGGGCGAACCCGCAGTCTCCTCATCGGTCGGATCCACGGTGCTCTCCCTGGCCGAGACCGGCTCCGTCGATCGCTCAATCTTGCGCTGTGTGCTTCGCACGACGGGATCGTCCGGATCGAACACCTCCTCCGTTTTTTGCATTTCCG
The DNA here is from genome assembly GCA_018433345.1 of Syntrophobacterales bacterium. Lineage (GTDB taxonomy): Bacteria > Desulfobacterota > Syntrophia > Syntrophales > UBA2210 > MLS-D. Next base: position 410 of record JAHDRK010000003.1, read on the forward strand.
TAAAGTCTAGACGCACCGAGGCGGTGGCTATAGCCCGGCCCTTGCCAGCGATCCGTTCCACCATGGACTGGACCCTGGAGGACAGTTCGTTTTCTATGGCCCGTTGGTACTCCAGCTGGGTGCCTGTCAGGACACCCTGTTCAGGCCGAGGGACAACGGTGGACAGAATGACACCCGAACTATCCACGACCATTACGTCTTCCGGGTTCAGTCCTTCCACGGCACGGGCAACCAAATTGACAATGCCGTCTACCTGCGAAGATTGAAGCCTCCGTCCGGGCTTCATCCTGAGCACCACTGAGGCGGTGGGTTTTTCCCTTGTCTCCGCAAAAATTGATTTCTCGGGCAAAACAATATGTACCCGGCTGCTCGCTATCTCATCGAGACCGCTGATGGTCCGCGCCAACTCTCCCTGTAGAGCTCGCTGGTAATTCAATTTCTGGACAAATTCGGTAACGCCGAAATTTTTCTCGTCGAAAATTTCGAAGCCCGCCCCACCACTTAAGGGTAGACCCGAAGCGGCCAGCTCTATCCTTAATTCCGAAACCCGGTCTGACGGAACCATTATGCGGTCACCGGAAAGGGACACCTTGTAAGGTACGTTTTTTTCCTGCAGCTTGATAATAATCGCACCCGAATCTTCAGGGCTGAGGTCCGAATAGAGCACCACGTAATTCGTCTGTCCCAGGAAACGGAGAAGAACGACGATGGCCGCGATTGAGAGAACAACCACTACCAGGAAGGCGACCTGCCTGCCCGGTGTGAGACGGGAAAACCCTCTGGCGACCTCTCGTATAAATTTCAAAAAACCTTCCATCAGACCCTCGCCCCGTCAGTTTATACCTGCATTCTCATGATTTCCTGGTATGCCTCAACGATCTTGTTGCGCACCTCCATCATCGTGCGGAATGAAACGTTGGCCTTCTCCAGGGCGATAACGGCTTCGTGCACGCTCTGCGTGTTATTTACCATCACGCCCTCTATCGCCTTGTCGGCCTGCAACTGGAGTTGATTTATCTCCTGGATTTTCCCCTTCAGGACCGCACCGAAGGAGTCGGGTCCCCCCTTGGGCGAGGCCGGAGTCGTCCGAGGCTTGGCCCCGGAAGATACCGGATCGATATGTTGGATTACCTTCTTGGTCGATATTTCGTCCATCACTCGAAACTCCTTGTTAAATATGCGGTACTTCTCTATCTATTTTTTAATCTTGTTCCCCTTGTCATCCCAAAGCCCCCGCCCTTTACCCCTGACCCTTTACCCCTCGCCCATAGCCCCTATCGCCCCTTATTTTACTTTCCCATTTCGAGCGTCTTCATCACCATGTTTTTTGTGGCGTCGAAAGCGGTTACAGACGCCTCGTATGCGCGATGAGCCATGATCATGTCCGCCATTTCGGTTATCGCGTTGATATCGGGGAATCTCACGAAGCCCCTCTCGTCGGCATCCGGATGACCGGGTTTGTACGACTCTTTAACGGCGTTGTTGTCGCGCCGGATACCGTCCACCTTGACTTGGTGAAGCGCTTCTTCGAAAAAAGAATCAAAATCGCCGCGGAGAGGCTCCGAGGAAAAAAGGACGACCTTCCTCAGGTAAGGGCCTCCCCCCGGGGTCTTGTTGGTCTCCATGTTCGCCAGATTTTCGACGATCACGTCAATTTTTCTTCTCTGTGCTTCAAACCCGGAAGTACTTATCTGCAGGGTACCGGAAAAGTCCATGTTATCTTACCTCTCTGGCAAGTTCTCTCAGTGTTTTCAATTTACGCGAAATGAGCTCGATGCCGAGATTATATTTTATGGTGTTTTCGGCGAGCCTGCTCATTTCCCTGTCTATGTTGACCGGATCTTTCGTCTCCATCACGCGTGCGACAATACGGTTTTCGTAAAGGGAATCAGCCGTGGCCCCTCTCTCACCCATACGCAGGGCGAGCTCCTTTTCAAACACGACGTCCTTGGCCCGGTATCCCGGCGTATCGACGTTCGCTATATTGGACACGATGGTCTCGTGTCTCCTGGCATGATAATCAAGCACCTGGGACAAAAGCGATATGGTCTTTCCAAAAAGCATCTCCATGGCACTACCTCCTGGATCAAATAACTAGCAATTCTCATACCAGGGTCGAACTAAATCAGTCTTTCAATTCTCCATGCCGTACTCGTGCAGCTTGTTGCGCATGGTGCGAACACTGATGCCCAGCATACGCGAGGCCTTTGCCTTGTTGCCCTTCACCTTGTCCAAGGTCCGAAATATAAGATCCCGCTCCATTTCTTTTATGGTCATGCCCGAACCCCCGCCGGCCGCATCCGCACCGGGGACACCGGCAAGACCTTCCATGGCATACTCGAGGTAGAGATGATCGGGAAGAATTTTCCCTTTTGAACAGAGAAGAACCGACCGCTCGATGACGTTTTCCAGTTCCCGGACGTTTCCGGGCCATGAATGGCATTCCAGCATGCTGAGCGCGGCGGGCGTCAGCACCGGCCTCTCTATTCCGTTCAATCGGCTGTAATGATCGAGAAACAAGTCTGCGAGAATCGGTATGTCGCCCTTCCTCTTGCGAAGGGGGGGAATGGTTACGGGAATCACGTTGATACGGTAAAAAAGATCTCCCCTGAATCTTTTTTCTTCTACGGCACGCCTTATGTCTGTATTGGTGGTTGCTATTATTCGCACGTCCACATGGATCGACTCCCTGCCACCCAGCCGGTCCACTTCACCCTCTTGAATGACACGAAGCATCTTCGCCTGCAATTGAAGGTCCATCTCGCTTATCTCGTCGAGAAGGAGAGTCCCGCCGTCGGCAAGCTCGAATTTTCCCGGTTTCCTTTGGATGGCGCCGGTAAACGCCCCCTTTTCATAACCGAACATTTCGCTTTCAAGAAGGTTGGCCGGAATAGCGGCGCAGTTTACCGCGATGAAAGGCATGTGGGCCCTGATGCCCTTTTTATGTATGTACCGGGCGAGCAATTCCTTTCCCGTTCCACTTTCCCCCTGGATAAGTACGCTCGAACGGGCGCTTGCGACCGTTTCCATCAAATCGAGGATTTGCCGCATGTTTTCATCACCCGTAATGAAGTCCTTTCCGGATTTGCTGTCTCTCCCTCGGTCGTCGGCCCCTCCCCCGCCCGTTTCGGCGACTCTTGAAACCACCGATTCCAAGTGCTCCAGGGAAAAGGGTTTCATGATAAAATCCACGGCACCCGCCCGCATAGCCTCAACCGCCGTATTGACCGTGCCATAGGCCGTTATGATGATCACCGGCGTGGCGGGCGACATCTTCTTTATGCCCGTTAGAACTTCCATGCCTCCCACCCGCGGCATGCGCATATCCGTAATAACGACGCCGTATAAATTTCGCCTGAACTTTTCCAATGCGTCACGCCCGTCATCCGCGGTTTCCACTTCGTAACCGCAACTCTGGAGAGACTCGGAAAGGGCCGCCCTCATGGAAGGTTCATCGTCGACAACTAAAATCTTCTTCATTGATCTTACCACTCCTGTTTCATGGCTCCAACTATCATGTGCCTTCCTCCCTCTCTCTTCCCGAGTCGACCCGGGAAAGAGGGAGCGTCACGGTCATCATTGTACCTTCGCCCTCACGGCTGTCGGCGGCCACAATCCCACCATGCATATCGACGATGTTGTGAACAATCGCCAACCCGAGTCCCACGCCGCCTTCGCGGGTTGTGTAAAAGGGATCGAATATCCGCTTGATCGCCTCGGGAGGAATGCCTTCCCCCTTGTCGCCCACAATGATTTCCACGTCTCCCGCTATGCCTCCCAATCCCGACGGAAAGGACACGCGGGTTTCGATGGTCATGTCTCCCCCTTCCGGCATGGCCTGGAGGGCATTGAGGATGAGGTTTAGAAACACCTGCTTGAGCATCTCCTCGTCGGCGGCGATCCACGGCTCTCCTTCCGTCAAATCGATGGACAATCGTACCCTTTCGTTTTCCATGATAGGACGGGCGAAGGAAAGCAATTCCTCTATCAACCGGTGCAGGTTTATTTGTTTTATTACAGGCTGCGGCCGCCTGGTGAATAGAAGCAGGTTGGAAACGCGGTTGTTGACGTGTCTTACGGCCTTTATTATCTCCGCGGCCCTGTCCCTGCTCCGTTCGCTGCCCGGCTCCTTCATGACCAATGAGGCGAAAAGCTCGATACTTCCCAGCGGGTTCCTGATCTCGTGGGCTATGGTCGTCGCCATCTCTTCGAGGGCGGCGAACTTCTCCGACCGCTTTTCCATTTCCTCCAGCCTCGAAAGACGGGTTACATCCCTGATAACGAATATGGTTTCACGGCTTCCCTGATCAGGACCGTCAATGACGTTGCTCGACACTTCCAGGATTCGCCCGGCGACCCTCCGTCGTACACCCTGGCAACTCCGACCCGGGACTACGCTCTCCCCGTCAACTATTTCGGGGAAGATATCTCCCGCCGACCGGCCTTTCCATTCCGATCTGTCCGCTGACCGATCATGAACCCCGGAAAACAGCCCGGCGCTTTCGTTCACGAGATTGATCCCCCCTTTCTCGTCGGTCACCACGATGCCGGTGGTGAGGTTCTCCAGGATGGTTTCCAGGTAAGAGCGCATCAGCTCCTTTTCATTTAATGCACGCTCCAGTTCGAGGTTCTTCTGTTCGAGCTCCAGGTTGATAAGCTTGAACTTCTCTTCAAGACCGGCGAATGCCTCCTGCATTCTCTCCGTGGCGCTGTTAAACTCTTCGAAAGATCTTTTTAAAAGCAGCGCCTCTTCGTTTCCCGATCCCCATTCCGTTTTTTCCATAAGTCGAATCCCTTTCATGACGACACAGGCATGAAACATCCCCTCTACTTCGATGTCTCTACCGTAAGGTCGCGGCAATATCCCCGTACCTCGCATAAAACGACCAATAGTCACGACCGTATTCGGCAACACCCCTCCAAAAAGAATCCTCGGCACGGCTATTCATGGCGTCGGCCATTTCGATCGATTCTTCGAATTTACCACAATATGCGTAGGCTTGGCCGAGGCGATAGAGGAGCCACAATGCATCGGATCCATCCTTACCCCCTTCCAAAATGCCAAGATAAAGAGGGATGCTTTCTTCGTAACGTCCAGTCAAGTGGTGACATTCGGCGATACCCTCAAGAGCCGAGAGGATCAACGAATCATCTTCCGGAATTCCTGTTTTCCGCGCCGACTCCAGCGCCTCCCGATACCGGACAAGGGCCTTTTCGTGGTTTCCCATAGCCCTCAAAGAACGCCCTTCTTTCACCATGGCCTCCACCCTTTCCGCGGAGGGGGGAAAACCCTTCGCCGCCTCGGCATAGTAGAAAGCCGCCGACTCGTAGTCCTGTTCTCTGAAAGCCAGGGTTGCCAATATCTCAAACGCCTGTGGAGCCGGCGAGGTATTTTCCTCCTCAGCCGCTTCCAGTGCCTCCTCCGCACGGGACCAGGCATTGCCGTATTCGCCCCTTTCCATGTCAATGCGGGCCAGTTCGGCCAAGGCAACCACCCGAGTTCTCCCTCTCCGGGCGGCAAGATCTTCGAAAACCTGAGCGGCTGTCTCCCACAGTCCGAGCATCGCAAGACTTTTACCCGCCCTGAGAAGGGTCTCGTCATCGGATGACCCTGCGAAACCTTGACGACGCACCTTTATAAAAACATCGGCGGCGGCCAGGTAATCGCCTTCCACGTAGTGATCATTGATGAGATAGGCGGCGATCTCCAGCAGGTTTTGCCTGTTTTCCCTTCGATAGGGACCCCAAGGAGACAAGGATTGAAGAAGCCCGGCCGTTTCGAAGGCTTCTTTGTAGCGTCTCAATTGCATAAGCGCCTCGGTTTTCATGAAAATAAGTTCATCCCGCTTATCGCGTTCCGTCGTTACGGCCAAAACGTCATCGTATGCACGGATGGGATCGAGATAATAAATCATCCCGTCAAAAATATATTGAGGTAATGACCGTCCGGGATAGCGAAGTCCCAGATCGGCCATGATGATCTTGCTTTCGCGCGCCTGGCGACTTTCGGGAAACCGCTCCACTACCAGTCTCAAAAGGGCGAGAGAGGCGGAAACCTGTCCCATCGAAGCCAATATACGACCGGAGCCATGAAGTACTTCCGCAGCTTCGGGAGAATCGGGATAAAGATTGAACCAAACAAGGAATACCTCGAGTCCCTTCTCCAATTCACCGCTTCTCAGGTAATGGGAACCCAAGGCGAGGAGATTTCCAGGCGGCATCGCCTCGAGGCCGGACCACAATTGCACTAATTTTTCAAAGGTTTCGTCCGCCTCCTTGTATCTTTCCTCGTGAGAATAACTTTCGGCTAGTATAAGCAACGCGGCCCTGTCTAAACTTCCGTCCACGTTGAGCCTCATGTACTCTTCCAGCTCCTCTACGGCCATGTCGTAGCGATGCAGCCCGTGGTAAGCCTTTCCCCTGAGATAGCGCGCCCTGGCAACATAGGGTGACCGAGGGTGGTTCTCGATGAGCCGTCCAAGTTCCCTCAGCGATTCCTGGTAAAGACCGAGAGCCTGGTATCCTTCTCCCATGTGAAGGAGAACATGGTCGTCTTCCCCCGGGTAACGCCTGAGGATGTCCCGGTAGCTATCCAGCGATGCCGCCAGGCGCGGCCTGTCGCCCGCCCGAAGCGCAAGCTCATAGTCACAGTCGGCTGAGCGCCGGATGACAAATTCCCGCAGCCTTTCATCAATAGTGTTATCCTTCAAAATACCGTGAAATTTCTCCTGTGCCGCCGCGTAGTTTTCCATCCTGAAAAAGGCCATCGCATCCCGCAGCACGGGGTATCGTTCTTCCATTGTTTTCCATCGCTCTTCGCGGGAATCAGGCCGTACGCCGGGCAGGTCTTCGTTTTCTTCCTCTTGCGAGAGTTCCACCGAAGGCATTAAATCCTGTTCCTCAAGTTTCCGCGACGGCGGCGTTTCGTCGGTGCCCGTCCCTCTTTCAACCTGCGAACCGGGCTGAAGATCGTTTGCCCTCGATACCTCGCCGGTTTCCGGTTCCTCGAATGATCGGTCCGCCGCAAGGGATTCCACCTTTTCAGTCTCGGAAACGTCTTCCGCCTTCCCTTCCCGTACCATGGGGGCTTCCAAATCTCTCTTCCCGGGAACCGCGTCCAATTTTACTATCCAATAGGATTCCACTACACCTCCTGAACGCAACCGCTCGGCCTCCTCCAGCGCTTTCTCCCGGTTTTCGTACATGCCGGCAAATACCCTGTGCCACTCCGTTCCCTTGGGATCGACATGGACTACGGAAAAAGCCGAAAGTCCTCTTTCAGAAAGTTCCCCCACTCGTTCCGCGGCAAACCGGGCATCCTTGAAAGAAGCCACGTGAACCGCAAAGGCGGCGGGCGGTTCTTTTATTCTTTTTTCTTCCGGCAACCCCTCCGTTTTCACCAAAGAGTACTCCTCTATGATTCCCCGCCTTATCAGCGATTCAGCCTTCCGGGCCACCTCCGCCTCGTCGTGACCGCCTCCGGCAAAGACCCGAAACCACTGTCCTTTGCCTGGAATGAAAACCGGGAGGTAAAAGGCGTCACATCCGAGTTCCTTTAGGTGTTCCACCCGCTCCCTTGCCAGAGTTTCATCTTGGAAGGAATACAAATGAATGCCGTATGCCGAAGAAACCTCCCCCCCGTGGACTTCCTGGAAAGCCGGCAGAAGGCATAGGAAAAGTCCGGCCAGTATGGTAAATATGTTTTCCTTGCAGGGCATATGGTCTCACAAAACGGAAGCCCTTCGGCTTCAGGAGAGTTTTCGCTTACAACTGTGTCCTAGTTAACTCCAGCAAATAGCGTACCACCACGAGCGGCGGCGGCGATGCGGTCATCCGGTGACGTTCTCATACCAGGCGGCTTTCCGTGCAGGAACTGCAAAAAGATAAGGGCACAGTAAAATTTCAAGATCGAGGAATATCTCAGGGATTACTGAACCCCCCTTCCCTTTCAGCCCTTTACCCCACACAACCCGTCAATTAATTGACGAAACGACGGACCGGCATGGATCGGAATACATGAAATGCAGAAAATACGCGAAGATTCTTCATGTCCCTTTTGAAACCCCATGGATCACGGTGGGGTTCCCGAAAAGACGACCGGCGGCGAAGGATTTCATGCATACAAAAAACGTTAAAGTTTTACCCTTTGAATGTCGAGAACATATTAAATAAGGTCTGTCGAGCGAACGAGGGGTTATTTTAGAGGGGTTATTTTAAAAGTAGAGACGCCTCGAGAATCACGAGATGCCTTGGGCATGTTTTGTGCTTCACTTTATGACTCACATATATTAAGTCCTTACTGTCAAGCGAAGTTGATTCGTATTATCGACGCAAAGGGAGGTGCCGAACAACCATGACACTTGAAAAAGACAAAACAGAACTGTCGGACGCGGGCGGGGCGAAAGCGGGAAAATATCTCACCTTCAAACTTGCCGGCGAGGAGTACGGTATCGAGATCCTCAAGGTAAAAGAAATTATCGGGATGATGAACATAACGCCCGTTCCACGTCTTCCTGAATACGTAAAGGGTGTTATAAACCTGAGGGGAAAGGTTATCCCCGTAATAGACCTTAGGCTCAAATTCGGCATCGAGCCCATGGAATACAACGATCGTACATGCATTATCGTCGTCGAGGTAATGCAAGGGGGAACGAAAACTCCCATCGGACTTGTTGTGGATGCCGTCTCGGAGGTGTTGAACGTGCGGGCGGAAAACATCGAGCCGCCCCCCTTGTTTGGAGCGCGCCTAAAGACAAGCTATATCCTGGGGATGGCAAAGATAGACAACAACGTCAAGATTCTTCTGGACATCGATCTCATACTCACCGCCGAAGCGGTGGAAATGTTGCGGGAAGAAACCCGTGAAGCACAGGAGGGATAACCATGATCAGGAACTTGAAACTCGGAACCAAGTTGATGCTTGGATTTTCCCTGGTCGCCTTGATAACTCTTTTCCTGGGCATGTCGGGGTACTATGGCGCCTATCGGAGCAATTCGGCCATAGAAGAAACCGCTACGGTTCGCCTGCCTGCCGTAAAAAGCCTTCTGGAGTTCAAGGCGGCCCAGGAGGAAATGGTGAGGGCACAGCGGACGTTGCTTAATCCGGAAATCACCTTTGAAATCCGCCGACAACAATATGACATAATAGAAAAGGCTCAGGCGCGAAGCCAACAATCAGCCGCCGTCATCGAATCACTGCCCTTGACCGACGCGGAAACACGTGAATGGAAAGCGTTTCTCGAGGCGGCCGGCGAATGGCAGGCGGTGAACGAGGAAATCATATCGCTTTCCCGTGAATTCGACGAAATCAACATTCCCAATCCCACCCTCGTCCTTGCCCAACTTGAGCGTTTCAGGGCCGACGCTATCGAGCTCCAGGTAAAGGTACTCCAAACTTTCGCCCTCGCCGCGACGGAGACGGAGGGATTGAACGTTTCTTCCAACGCTCTTTCGCAGTGGATTGAAGATTTTACAACACAGAACGAGCGCGTAAAAAAAATAGTGGACAACCTGGGGAAGGCGAATGAAGAGGTGCTCAAATCGGTGGGTCCTGTCATGGAAGCCGTCCAATCTCTCAACTCATTCGAAGCGGAGCGTCATTTCCGGGAAGGAATGATCCCTGCGTTTATGACCTTCAATAGCTACATCAACCAGCTTATAAGCGAAATCAGGGATGCCGAGGGGCTTCAGAGGCGTATCAACGAGCTTACGATGGTCAAAGGGGCGGAGCTGCAGGCCCGCGCCTTCGGTCACCTGGACAATTTGATAACCATCAACGAAGAACTGGTTGAAGAAACGGTTACGGAATCCACGGCCCAGGCCAAATTCCTGGAAGCTTTTTCATTAATCGCGGCTATAGTGGGAGTGGTTCTCGCGTTGCTGCTCGGCATGGTTATCACACGATCGACAACGCGGTCCATCCAGAAGATTATCGCCGACCTCACCGAGTCGTCACGGCAGGTAACCGATGCATCCATGCAGGTGGCCACGTCCAGCCAGAATCTGGCCGAAGGCATGTCTGAACAGGCGGCGTCGCTGGAGGAAACATCGGCTTCCATGGAAGAGATGGATTCCATGACCAAGCAAAACGCCGACAATGCCGGCCAGGCGAAGGCCATGATGGACGAGGCGCGCCGGATGATGGAAAAGGTAAGCAGCCAGATGGAAGAAATGGCAAAGGCCGTGAGCGACATCACCCGATCGAGCGAGGAAACGAACAAGATTATCAAGACCATCGACGAGATCGCATTCCAGACCAACCTGCTGGCGCTCAACGCCGCCGTGGAAGCGGCCCGGGCGGGAGAAGCGGGCGCCGGGTTCGCCGTCGTGGCCGAAGAAGTGAGGAACCTGGCCATGAGGTCGGCGGAAGCGGCGAAAACGACGAGCGACCTCATCGAAACCACCGTGAAGGCCGTAAGGAAGGGCAGTGAACTTACCGGTTCCACCCTCGACGCTTTCAAGGAAAACAGCAACCTCTCGGACAAGATAGGTCAACTGGTGGACGAAATAGCCACCGCCTCACAGGAACAATCAAACGGGATCCACCAGGTGAATCTCGCCCTCACGGAAATGGACAAGGTTACACAACAATCCGCCGCCAGCGCGGAAGAAGCGGCGAGCGCCGCCGACGAGCTATCGTCCCAGGCTGACAGTATGCTCACAATCGTCAGGAAACTGGCCGACATCGTGGGGGAATCTGTGGAGAGACATCGCAAGGCGGTGAAGGACTCGGAGGGTACCTCGGCCGAGAGACTCATATCCGAGACCGGGACGGAGTCGAATGTGTACAGGGCGAAAGATCACCGTGGATTTTCGCCGCTCATCGAAGAAAAAGGAACAAAAACGAAAAAGAAGAACCCCCGGGAGGTCATCCCCCTCGAGGATGACGATTCGGAGGACGCCTTCAAGAAGTTTTAGATATCGATAGCGAACCCCTCACTCGAGCCCCGGTGGCAAAAAAGCGCCTCCGGGGCTTTTGCCTTTTCAGACTAAACCGGCATCAGCCATTCCTCTTGGGGGGCAAGGTGTCTTTTTCACCGCGAGGGATTCCAGCCTTTTTCGAGGATGTAAGGGTTGAAAGATGCTTATCGAAATGGCTGAGCCACGCCTCGGTGACACCGGGACATTTTTTCATGAAATCCGTTAAAATTCCCAGGCGCTCCAGCGTTTCCCTACCCAGGGCATGTTCCATTCCACAGGCCTCGACGTCGGCTGTCGACGGCTCGATCCTGAGAATAGCGGACAGGAAGCGCCGCGCCGTATCGTGTCTCTTTCTCATTTCGCCGCCGACGGCGACACCTTTTTCCGTCAATTCAATGTATTCATACTTTTCATATTTCACCAGCCCCCTCTCGTGAAGGGTCTTGAGCATGCTGGTCACGGTGGGCATTTTGACTTTCATCATTTCGGCGATGTCCTTGACACGTACCATACCGTTTTTTTCCTGCAAATCGAACATTACCTCCAGATAATCCTCCATTGTCGCCGTAAGGGGCTTCCGGAATTTTTCTCCTCGTTTCCCGGTCACCGGACACCTCAGAGTTTTTCGTATTCACAAAACATTGCTCGACACTAACAGTGAGAGGGGTTGCTGTCAAGCGGACGCTTGGGCGGAGACCCTCGGTTCCCGGTAAAATTGTAAAATCTCTCCAAACCTCTTGTGGCGCAGTGCATCTAAGCCTGGTATAGTACGGAAATGGATCGCTCCTCATATCATGAAAAGGCAAAGAACGATTTGGCCGTCTATCGTTATCTCCCGGGAAGCTTCGCAAGACTTTTTTTCGCCGGCTTGTTGTTGCTCGCCGTTCCTGTCACTCTCGCCTGCATAGGCTGTTCTCATCGCCAACCCGTCATAGCCGACCTCCGGCATCTTTCACAATCGGTATCTGATTACACGGGCGATGAACCGGACAGGCCCATGGGCGACGGGCGTTTTTGGGCGGCACAAAACAAACTGTACCTGGAACGCCACTTCGCACCCTGGAACAATGAAAAACCTTCTCCCGACAGGAACGGCATAGAAAGGACCGTGGCGGCCGCGATGATCAACCCCGGATACGCCGAGAACATGCTGCCCCACGACCCCCTGTGGATCGAATCAATCATAATCGAAACAGACCTCGATTCCTTCCCTTCAATGTGCCGCGAGGCAATCACCCTACGGGAAACCAGTGTCAGAAGCATCCCGACCCATAGACCGTCATTCCGGGCTCCTGAAAAAGCGGGCGAAGGCTTCCCCTTCGATTATTGGCAAAGGTCATTGCTCTTCGCAAACGTCCCGTTAAGGGTGATTCACGCAACAAAGTCCAAGGAGTGGCTCTACGTCCAAGCACCCTTCGTAAGCGGATGGGTTCTCTCACGGGACGTGGGCGTAATCGCGACGGAGGATCTTAACCGCTTACGCAAAGGCAAATTCCTGGTTCCCGTCAAAGACAAGGTTCCACTCTATGACGAGGAAGGGCACTTCCTTTTCAGGGCTCGAATCGGCAACCTTCTGCCGGCGGAGCCGGCAAAGGAGGGGGGGTACCGGATTTTGGCAGTCGTACCCGCCGGGGATTTGAAAACCACCCTGCGGAGGGCGGTGGTTTCCATGGACGATTTCACTTCCTTTCCACTGTCGCCCACGGCTGGAAACATGGCACGAATCGCCGACGCCATGGCCGGATCACCGTACGGATGGGGAGGCCTTTACGGTAACCGGGATTGCTCGGCGTTCCTGAGAGATCTATTCGCAGGGTTCGGGCTCTGGCTTCCCCGCAATTCTTATCAGCAGGTCTACGAAGGAACGGGTGTGACAACACTTTCCCATCTCTCACGACGGGAAAAGGAGCGTTTTATCATTGAAAGGGCCGTCCCCTTCGCCACCCTCCTGGGATACCCGGGACACGTGATGCTCTATATCGGAGAAAAGGACGGACGCGCAGTGGTGCTTCACGTTACGTGGGGAATAAGGAGCGACCGCTGTCTTCTTGGTGAAGGAAGGATAATAGTGGGGGGAATGGCGATAACAACGTTGACCCCGGGCGAGGAACTGCCCGAGGTAATGCCGGAAAACCTCGTGATAAACCGAATCGATGCCATGCGGGTGATTTACTCAGATAAGGCGACGGACAAAAAGCAAGGGGGGACGAGTCAGCTTCAGCCGTGACCCGCCGCCCCCTTTTCCATTAGATGTTGTTTTTTCAATATGTTTCTGCAAACAATTCAAAATATTCCCGGGGATGCAGACAAGCGGGGCATTCCCGTGGCGCCTCGGAACCTTCGTGGATGTAACCACAGTTCCCGCACTTCCACATGACCTTTTCCTCGCGCTTGAATACCCGCCCCGTTTCGACATTGCCGGCAAGCTTTTCAAAACGCGTTTCGTGCCGCGTTTCCGCCACGGCAATCATTGTGAACGCCGCGGCTATCTCCGGAAATCCTTCTTCTTTGGCCACCTCTGCGAAGGCCGGGTAAAGTTCGGACCACTCCTCGTGTTCGCCTGCGGCCGCAGCCCTTAGATTGTCGAGGGTCGTTCCCTGAGCCACCGGATAATCGGCTTTTATTTCAATCTTTGTGGGAAGTTCACCTTCGAAGCCGGCCAGCAAAAACTTGTAGAAACGCTTGGCGTGCTCCTTTTCATTGTCCGCCGTCTCGATAAATATATTTTTTATCTGTTTATAGCCCTCCTTGTCGGCCACAGAAGCGTAATAGGTATAACGGTTACGAGCCTGAGACTCACCGGCGAACGCCTTCAACAAGTTCTCCGCCGTTTTTGTTCCGTTCAGTTTTTTCATCGATATCCTCCTTTATCAATTATCAATTTTTTTATGCCGCTGTTCCGGCAACGGGGACAGAGGCCTTGGTATAAAATATCTCTTTTTCGTATCTCAAAATTATCGAGCCCCTCTTCCTCCGCTTTTTCGAGCCGTATCGTAAAATCGTACAATACTCCGCAGGATTCGCACCGGAAATGCCCATGATCCTCGATAAAGGCGTCGTATCTCGCCTCATTCTCGCTTGAAGCGACACGCCGAACCAGGCCTGCTTCCTCGAAGAGGGCAAGCGTGTTATAAACAGTGGTTTTTGACAAGGTCGGCATTTCCTGCACCAACTCACGGTAAATCTCATCGACGGTAGGATGATTACGGTTCTTGAAAAGGTACTCCATAACCCGCAATCGCGGGAAAGAGGGCCTGATGTCTTTTTGAAGGAGTTGTTCACCTATGGCCTTTCTTTTCATCGTAGCTCATGCCTTCAGAATATATACAACAGAAAATTCATTTTTGTAACCGTTACACTAATGTAAAACCCACCTCCAGTCAAGGGTTTTCCCAAAAATCGAACAACATTTTTAAAAAACATATCCCTGCAAATGTCACAGCCGCCCCCTCAAGAGGGGCTTCAGACTTCCACCCGGCACCGAAAAATTCTGACCTCACAGGGTCCTATGAAAATGGGGAATCCTTGACAGGAAACCGTCTCGCGCCTATCGGTACCCCACTCTTCCAAGACCAGATTCCCGGTGAAACCCGGCAAAAACGACAGATCCATGTCAAGCGTGTAGCCGCCGTTAACATCCAGGTTCGCGAAGACAAGGTACCCCTCCCTGTCTTCACGTCCGGCCCGGCGCAAGGCCACAAGTACGGCCCCGTGCCCCCGGTCGACAAAATCAATGTTCCCTTCATGGTGAAAAAGATCCTCCGCGGCAAACAGTGAGTTTATCCGACTTATGCCTTCGGCTATAACCTGGTTGTCGGCAAAATATATGGGTTCCTTTCGGCCGATGAAATCAATCTTCTCCGGATAGCCGTGTTCCGTTCCCTGGACAATGCCTGAACGCCCCGTCCCCATGAGAGCCGTGACGGCATATCTTGGAACGGCGGCCTCCGGTGAACCGAAAAGCTGTGCCGGAGCCCCCGTATCATGTGTTGTTATGGGAACGTAATGCCTAACGCGCCCCCCGATATCATGGAGGTAGCACATGTATCTTCGAAGATCCTCTGCATAGGGATATTCCCAGGAGTTTGCCAGAAAAAGATCTATCTTCCATTCCGCCGCCTTTTTTATCATCGTGTTGGAATCGGTGAAAAATTCGGCCATGACCACAAGCTCCGGATACTCCTCTCGCAGTTTTTCCAGGAGATGAGTTATAAATCCCTCGTGGCTTGAATGAAGATTGTCCAGCCTAACCATGCCGTCGGTAAGGGCGGCGAAATGCGCCCAAAATAACGAATATTTGGTCATATAATCCCAGATGCTCCGCCGGATTTCAGGATGGGGGTGATCGTAATAAATCTTCACCAGGTCATTCCAAACAAGCCAGGTGTTCATGTGCCAACACCCGGCTCTTTTCATGCCGTCTTTTTCCCTTCGGTCCGGTTCGATCCATTCGGGGCATTCACGCACCATACGACTGTTCACCCCTATGTGATTCAGAGTAAGGTCGAAACACAAACGCATGCCTCGTTTCCGCGCGGCGCAAACAAACCGCCTGAGATCGTCGAACCCTCGCGGGTCGTCCCCCGGGCGATAGAACGGTTCGACCGTGAAGAGATCGCGCGCCGCGTAGGGACTTTCTGAATCATCGAGCTCCGTCAAGGGTAAGAGATGAACGGCATTAAAACCTAGTTCCGCGACTCGGTCCATTCGATCAATCCAGTCCGTCACCTTGCCCGACACGGTAGGAATCAAGGTATACATCCTGATATCCTTCAGTGAAGCCGGGTCCACCACGAGCCGGCTGAACGGCAACCGGTCCCAGTACCAGTTTTTACCCCCGTCGAGAGAATATTTTATCTTGAACTGATAATGACCGCGACGGGTGACAGGGTACGAAAACCTGTGCACACCGCCTTCACCCCTCGTAAAGGGAATCTCCCGCCAGGCGTCCTGGGGGCCGTCGAGATTGGTGTACAGATGAACCACCGCCTCGGGCTCGTCCCGACGAAAGGTCACCTCGATCTCGAGAGCTTCGTTTTCATAGATTCGGCAAAATCCATCCCGATCACCCGGAAAGGAAAGACGGACGAGATCCCCTGTTCCGATCCGTATGTCTTTAGGCGCCAGTTCCGGTATTTCGAAGGGCGGTAAGGGGACATCTTCCATGCAGGCCATAAGGCTGTATCCAATCTGTTTTAATCCGGCAAACCCGGAGAATCGCCCGGCCGGCGATTGCCGACCGTGTCGAGAGTATAGCAACTTCCATCACACATGTAAACAATTCAAAATGACCGCAATTTCCCTGATAATGCTGTCACCGTTCCGACTGTCCGGACAATCACAAAGAAATCCCTTTGGAATATCGCCCTGGCGACAGCGGCTGGAATAATGTAATAAGACGTCACAAAAACAAGGATGGATAGTGATGAGCAAAATCAAAAGCACCTTGGATCTTGTGATGGAACGGACTCAAAACCTGTCGCTGTCAAGGGAAGAAAAGAGGGAACTGCGGCGGAAAGAGTTTGAAAAACGATTGCAGGGCCTCGTGGTACAGTATGACGATGGATTGCTTTCACAGGAGGCCCTGGCTAAAGGCATTGAATCCCTTCGCTCGGAATATGAAATCGAGGATCGCCGGCCGGTTATTAACGCCCTGTTATCTCGGATCGACCTCAATGGCGACAACGATCGCATCCTGAAATTCCTTCTGAAATGGGTGCCGGACCTACATGGCAGGATCGAGGAATGTATCGGGAATTACCGGGAACTTCGGGGAAGTCTCGAGAGCGAATCTATTGAGAGACTACGGGTCGATCTCGAAAGATGTCATGGAATCAAGGGTTCGGCCGTTATACCCAATCCCTGGAAGGACAGGGAATTTCAGAAAAACGTAGATGATCTCCGGGCGGAAACGATGTCGTCCATCGAGGCACTATAACAAAAATCGGGCATTCCTTCCCGACTACGGAACGGCGGGCATCTGCGCCGTCGATTATAAATAACCGAACCACGCTCGTTCCACCTGCCTGAAATTGGCCCAAATCTCGTCGGCGCCCGACAACGGTTCTCCATGACCGGGAAGGAACCAGTCCGCTTCAATCTTGGAGATTCGTCGAATACTGTCCTTGAGAAGTTCCGGGTCACCGCCGGGAATGTCAGTCCGCCCCACTCCGCCCCGGAATACCAGGTCGCCGGTAAATAAAGCCCTCTCCGAAGAATGGTAGATGGTTATCGACCCCGGTGAATGGCCCGGCGTATGATAAATTTCCAATGTCGCATCCCCCACTTTTAATTCGCCCTCGGCAAGGAAGAAGTCGGGCTCGAAGCGTTCCATGCCTATTGAAAGTGACGCCCCCAAGAAAGGCAACATCTCCTTTACCAACCTCCAGTCCCTTTCATGAAGAGCGAACAGCGTCCTGTTCCTGTCGAAAAACTGTATCGCCTCCACATGATCGGGATGAGCGTGGGTCGCCATGACAAGATCTATATCGCCGGAGGTAAGCCCCAATCGCGCCAGTCCCCTGCTCACGTGATCGAAACAGGAGGCGTGGCCCGGGTCGATAAGAATCCTTTTCATGCCGGACAACATCAGGTAGCTGTTACAATTGTTGACCGTGGGAGAAGACCATAAAAAGGCGTGCAAATTGGGTGTTAGTTCCATGCGGTATAATCCTCGGTTGATTTCGATAATCAGGCACCTTGCCACAGATTGAGAGGAATTTCAAATCATGGGCCGCTGGAGGATAGGCGCCCCCATGAATCGTCTTGACGTAATTTTTGTCATTACCGTCGACGGCAACGAACAAGTGACCTTTCAAGGAATTTGCCCGGCTCTCTTTATTATGTCCCCGTTCTTTCATTCCGGTCTCGTTGATCGATGTAACAGCGACTGCGAATCGAAGGTTGGGCTTGTAAATCTGCACAAATCGTATTAAAAGATGCATTGTTACAGACAATTATTTTTTATCAAATACGTCCTCCTTTCGGACGCTGATAATGATAATAGGGAGTGGAGATAGTGACCTATTACGAAGCCACGTCGGACGACCCGGTAGAACACGCACGGGAAGTTCTAAGGATCGAAGCGGAAAGCATCACCGCGCTGATAGACCGGTTGGGTGATAATTTCAGAAAGGCAGTCGACATCATATCTTCTTGCAAGGGACGGGTCATCGTCACCGGCATCGGAAAATCGGGACTCATCGGCAAGAAAATCGTGGCGACCCTCACCAGTACGGGGACCCCGTCGCTCTTTCTCCATCCCGTTGAAGGACTTCACGGTGACCTGGGCATAGTCACGAGGGATGACGTCATAATCGCCATTTCGAACAGCGGGGAAACCCAGGAAATCAACGCCCTCATAGATAACTTCCGCGAGATGGGACTGTTCCTGATCGCCTTTACGGGAAACTCCTCATCCACGCTCGCCAAGGCAAGTCATTGTTTCATCGACGTGGGTGTTTCACGTGAGGCCTGTCCCTTCGGCCTTGCTCCCACGTCCAGTTCCACGGCCACCCTTGCCGTGGGAGACGCTCTTGCCGTGGCGCTCGTCAGAAAAAAAAGTTTTACGGAGGAAGATTTCTACAAGTTTCATCCGGGAGGCACCTTGGGGTTGCGTCTTTTAACCAAGGTACGCAACGCCATGTTGGTCGGTTCCGAAACACCCCGGGTCCCCTCGGGAACTCCCATTACCGAAGCCGTCCGGGTATTGGACGAAAAAAACCTCGGATTCGTGCTCGTTACCGGAGAGGATAACCGGCTCTTGGGGATACTCACCGACGGTGACCTGCGACGTTCCATCCGTCAAAAAACAGAATTTAACGGGAAAAAGGTCGACGACCTCATGACCCGTTCGCCGCGCACCATCTACGCCGGCGCGACCCTGGCCGAGGCGATCGAAAAGATGCAGAGACATGAAATCACGACGCTTGTCGTAGTCGACAACGAGGGACGTCTCGAGGGATCGGTTCACCTTCACGACATCCTGGGCCGGGGAGGAACGATCCGCATGTCCCTGAACAGAGAAGGTTGACCGGACTCTCCCGGATAGGAGATGTCGGTATCCTTGAATTATGCAAAGGATGTTTCATGGAAGCGGCAAAAGACGCGATAATCGTTCGTTGCCTCAAGTGCGGCCGGAAAAACAGAATCCCCGGCGATCATCTCGGTGACAGGGCCCTCTGCGGACACTGCCACGCGTCGCTGGACGAACTGTTCATTCAATGTCTTCAGTGCGGGCGATTGAATCGAATCCCCGGAGATAGGGTACATGATCTTCCTGTCTGCGGAAAATGCGGGTCTAGGTTATATAATGACTATGTCCGCGACGTAACTGAAGAAACCTTCGATCGGGACATCCTGAATATTGATGAAACGGTCATCGTTTGCTGTTGGGCACCGGGGTGTCTTCTCTGCGACCGGGCAATGCCGGCACTGAAAAAGTTGGCGCCCAAATACCTGGGGCGACTTAAACTTTATCGCCTCAACATTGAAGAAAACGCTCGACTGGCATCCCGCTACTCCATAACCTCGACCCCTTCCTACATGCTTTTCAAAAAGGGGGTTCTCGTCAAAACCATTGAAAAAATTGTATCTGTAGAAGATCTCGAAAGGAACCTCCGGCTTTTGGCGACGCGTTAGAAATGGGAAGCCGGAAATTGCAACGATAATCGAATCCACTGCGCCGGACGGCCGCGTAATGCAAATTCCGATTATCGTGAAAACAGTAAAAACTTTCATTAAAAAAGGGAGATCCCCCTCTTAATCCCGAGGGGGCTTCCGGGTGCCGTCCCCGATGCCCGCACTTTGCCGGTTTTGGCGGCAGCCGTACCTCAAGGTGATTATCCCATGGACCTTTCCATTATCAGCAGCAGAACCGGACTCCCGAAACTCATTCAAAAAAGACTGGGGGAAACACCCGTTCACTACGCCGGTCAGTCGGCTTTCATCCGCTCCGGCAAAGACCACGGACAAAACCGGCGGGCCGCCGGCGTTCTCATTCCGATCTGCTTCAAAGAGATCATGCCCGGCATCGATAAGTCCCGTTCCGGTTTTGTCATCCAACTTATACGTCGATCGTCGGCGGTTGCACAAAGCGGAGACCTGAGCGGTCCCGGCGGGATGCTTAACCACCGCCTGGATGGTCTTCTCCGATTGCCGCTGGCATGGGGGATTACGCCCATTCTGCGCGGAAAGGCGAAAGAGACGGTTCGATCCAGGGGCGCCGCCGAATTTGAAGCCATCACCCTCTTTCTTGCCAACGCCCTGAGGGAGAGCTGGGAAGAGTTGCGGCTCAACCCCTTCAACGTTGAATACCTGGGCGCCCTTCCCTTCCAGAATCTGATAATGTTCACAAGAACCATATTCCCCTTGGTGGGGCTGGTCAAAAAGAACAGACCCTACCGACCCAACCGCGAAGTGGAACGAATAGTGGAAATCCCCCTAGAGGCCTTTTTCGACGAAGACCGTTATGCCGCCTGTCGCATCAACAACGGCAATCGCAAAGATGATTCAGGGGACTTCGACACAACCTGCGTCACTTGGGAAAGCCCAGACGGGGTGGAAGAAATACTCTGGGGTGCGACACTTGGAATCATCTTGGATTTTTTGTACATAGTCTTCGATTACGAACCCCCGAAACCTCGAGAGGGGCGGATGGTGGTGAGAACACTATCCGAGGGCTATATGAAGGGAAAGGGCCCTCGATAACCATGATAATCGTAAAACCGATGAAAAATTAGGGGGAGACCGGCTTCCAGCCCGAACACAAGCGGGAAACCGGTCACAGGAAGCCTGCAATGATAGTTTGTGCAGATTGAACTTACTCAGTCCACCACGATACGGTCTTTATTTGCTTCAAACACCTTTTCCCCGATGCCGGACACGTTAATTATTTCCTCGGGACTATTGAATCGACCGTTCTTTTCGCGATACTCGATTATCTTCTGAGCCAGTTTTTCCCCCACATGCTTCAGGGACGCCAGCTCTTCCGCGGAAGCGGCATTTATGTTCACCGGCCCATCCTCCTGGGCAGATAAAAGGGGCGCGGAAAGCGCCAGGCAAAAAACGACAACCAATATAGACGTGATAATTCTGGACTTCCTCATCATTTCCTCCTTCTTGAAGTTTAATACAGTTACGCCACTACAGGCCCAGGGACCGAGCACATCCGCGGGAAAACAGGGAGGCCGAACGCCTGCCTTCCTCACCGGGGATGAAAACGGCCCACCCCCACGATGGAGTCGCTGATTCGGAGAAAAACCTGGAAAGGGGGTCTAAAGAGGAAGCTTTCGCAGCGGCACGCAATGCCGCAAACAGGATAGGGAAATATGACTCACAGGCAAATAAGCTGAGGTCGAAAAAGAGGCTATATTCCTAACGACAACAGAAAAAAAATGCAACATAAAAATTGCACTTCCGGCCGAGATGCCTATCATCGGATTCGGCCAAGGGGCGGGGCTC
>JAHDRK010000102.1 GCA_018433345.1 Syntrophobacterales bacterium
AGCCTTTGAAAAAATTTCCTATAGCCTCCTCGATATAATTCTCAAAAACAGGGACAAATAATGATTTCCGCCATGAAAGAAGAATGGCGGCGCAACAGGAAAGCCATACTCGTAGTGGACGACGATGCCGCCACGCGCGGCATCATCACCGAAGCCCTAAGCGACGCAGGATACGAAAACACCAGGGACGTCGACTGCGGAAAAGACGCCCTCGATCTTCTCGAAACCGAAGGCATCGACCTTGTAATCACCGACCTGAAAATGCCGGGTATGACAGGGCTCGACCTTCTGGGTCACATAAAAAATATCGACCCGTCCGTTCCTGTCATAATGATAACGGCCTACCCCACCATCGACCTGACGGTGGCGGCCATGAAGGAAGGCGCCGTTGACTTCGTCACCAAGCCCTTCAGGATCGAAGACCTTATCTTCAAGGTCAATCTCTATCTCCGGGAGAAATCGATACTTGCCGAAAACGACAAGGAAGAACGGGCGGCAAACTGGAACTTGAATGAAAAAATAAGGGAACTTTCAACCATCAAGCTCATCGGCGAGCGTATAGAAAAGACCAGGGAGCTGAGCGGCGACGATATCTTCCTGGAAATAGCGAAACTCGCCCTTTCCGTCACCAAGGGCGAAAGAAGTTTCATAGCGCTTTTCGACGAAGCCACGGAACAATTTTTCAAAAAAACCTTTAACGGAAAAGAAACGACGGATCCGGACGCCGACTCCCTGCCGGAAGGGTTGAAGCCCCTGCTCGCCGAAACCGCAAAGAACCGCCTGCCCATGGTCCTCAACGGCGAAAAAGGTCTAGACGATGGAGAATCGATCCTGGCGGTGCCTCTCATGATAAGAAGCAAGATCTTCGGCGTCCTCGTCGTCCTCAGTGACGATCACGGCACTGTTTTCACACGCAAAGACCTTTCCAATCTTGAAAACCTCGCGGAAAGAGCCTCCCTCTACGTGGAAAACACCATATTGTACGAGAGCCTGTTCGGCAGCATCATGAACACCTTCGAATCTCTCATCCACTCCGTACAGGTCCGTGACAACTACACCGAACGTCATTCGCGCTCAGTAACCAAGCTGGCCCTGATGACCGCTGAAATCATGGGCTGTTCGAGTTACGAATTAGAGTCCCTCCGCATATCCTCCCACCTTCACGATGTCGGGAAAATAGCCATTCCCGACAAGATACTCCTCAAACCCGGCCGACTGACCGAGGAAGAGTATCACGTCATAACCACCCATTCTCAACGGGGTGAAGAAATCCTCATGTCAATCGCCCTCTTCGACCAGGAACGAAAGATCGTGCGTCACCACCACGAGCGGTGGGATGGAAAGGGTTACCCCGACAGGCTCTCCCATGACGAAATCCCTTTTCTTGCCAGGATTCTGTCAGTGGCCGACGCCTTTGACGCAATGACCACCGATCGGCCCTACAGACGGAAAATGCCTATCAACAGGGCATTAATGGAATTGAAAAATAACAGGTGGTCACAACTCGACGGCGACGTTGTCGACGCCTTCCTGACCGCCGTCCCAAAGGCGCTGGAATCCAACGGCTGATTTCCTTTCTTCCCCATTTTTGGCACTGAATTTGCTTAATTTTCGATGACGGCGTAAAATGCCGATGCCGCCGGCCTGCCGGTCGCAGACACGTTCATAACAAGGAGATGACAAAATATGGAAAATCTTCCAGCGAAGGGTTCCGACGTGGAGATTTCTTATTGTTGCGGTGACAGGATGGTAAACGCCGAGGGACGCGTGGTTGAAATCGACGATGAGCGAATAGTCCTCGATATTGACGGGTGTGACAATAGTATGACACCGGAACCGGGAGACGACTTGTACCTCATGAAGGGGGGAGGGCTCTACAATGTTCTTGAATCGAAAAACTTCCCCAGGATTGTCGCGGAAAAGGTTTATGAACGCCGTCACGCGCGCGTCAACGACGTCCTCAGGGTGGGCTACCGGATCGTGGATCCGGACAGGTATCTCGAAAGCGGAAGTGATCCGCGGGTCATCCTGGACGAAGTATTCGGCGGGACGCCTTTCGTGCCGGAAGTGGAAAACGTCACTGCGGCGATGCTTTACCAGTTGCTCTACCAGCTCAACCAGAAAGTGGACCGCATCCTCGACATAGTGGATCTCGATCACCGCAGGCACATCACCGTCGTGCCCATGGAATGGGTGAACATCAGCGCCGCCGGGCTCCGTTTGAATCTTCGCGAAAAAATAGAACCGGGAACGATCGTAGCGCTCCAGATCGAACTCCCCCTGGAAACCTGTACGCGTCTTCAAGTCCTGGGAAAAGTGCTGTCATCGGATCCGACCGAGGAAGAAAACACGTTCAGAACGGCCGTTAAATTCCTCGACCTCTCGGAGGATGTGGAAGATCTTTTGACCCGATATGTATTCAAAAGACAGCGTGAATTACTGAGAGGGGAATCGGGGGATCAGGGGGCGAGAACCCGGTAGAACACAAGGAATTCCTTTGACCCGGAGGTAGTCTCCGTCTCAGCCGCGGCCTTCTCCGTCCGCCATACCCTCAAGGACTCGCCGGCGGCGTTGATCAATTGCAATTCTCCTTCACAGATCCCTTCTTTCTTCAATTTCGGCGACAGTTTTTTTCGGTATTCTTCGGCCGATTCGGCTGAAAAAAAGTGAGTCCTCGGACGTCCTACTACATCATCACGGCCGCAGGCGAGCATCGCCAGGCAGGCTTCGTTGCAGTCCACGATCCTCCCTCGCCTGTCGATCAGCTCCATCGCATAGGGCGCCAGGTTGAAGACATTCCTGTATCGGGTCAATTCCATCGACCTCTTCTTCTCTCTCCTTACCATTCCATACAGATGGAAACTCTCCAGGCTCCCGGCCAAATCCATAAGCACCAGGGTGAGAAGGGAAAGCTTGATATCGGGAACCCGCGTCCCTTCAGGGAGAAGACCTATGAACATCCCTCTCGTGCGCGAACGGGTGCCGATCGCGTGGAGGACAAAGCGACTCTTCTTTGACCGGGATGCGGCGACCATCGGTCGTTTTTCCCCGACAGCCCAGGCGAACTCACCGGTATTTATGAAATACTCCGTCTCGCCGTACGCAAAATCACTCATTCCGACGGGGCGGGTCCGATGATGTTCAAAGTCATTGGTGTCCTCGTTCACAAGATAGAAGGTCACCGCCTCGAAGGGTATGAGTTCCGTAATCTTCGACTCCGCTTCATCCAATATCGGAGTGACCGATTCCAGGCGGTTGACACTCCCGCGGCAATCACCCAGCGATGTGATAAGCTCAAGCGTTTCCAATATGAACCTGGTGGACTCTTCAAAATAGCGCAAACGCTTTTCAATATAACGGGACGATGAACTCACCTCAGGTCTCCCCTTCCGCCGACTCCGGGAAAAAGTAGTCCATCACTTCATCCAACTGGCGGTCCGTGTGATCAACTATCACGGTCAATAAATTTTCCGATATGTTGAGGGCGTTCCACGCCGCTTCATCGAGGGGCGGCACGAAAACTTCCCCGCTCGAACCCATTTCCATGGCGTTCACAAGCACATCGGCCAGGTTGATTATGGAGGCCTCGAGGAGATTATGCGACGCTCCGGGGCTGTGGTGGTACAATATGTTCGATTCCAGGAGAAAGGGAAATTTCCATTGCTCCGCCATTCGCGCTCCGATGATCGCGGGATCCATGCCGAGTACCTCCCTTTCCACCTCGTAGAGCAATCTGGAATCGCGCCGCGACAGGTTCAGCACATAAAGTGCATGTTCCGGCCACAGGTGGTACAGCAGCAGCCTGCCGATGTCGTGCAGGAGACCCGCGACGAAAAGGCGCTCCGTATTTTGGATCTGTTTATATCCCGCTATGATCCGCGAGGTGATGCCGCAGGCGACACTGTGTCTCCAGAACTGCCTCATGTCGATGTGATCCGCCGGTATCCTCTCGAATATTTTAACTATGCTTATACCGAAGACGAGGGACATCAGTTGCTTCGTCCCGACTATGGCCACGGCCCGCGACACCGTGTCAACCTTGGACACAAATCCGTAAAAGGCGCTGTTGACAATGCCCAGGAGCCTGGAGGTCAACCCCGAATCCTTGCTGACCACCTGCGCGATGTCTCCCGCGGAACTTTTCGGGTTCATAATGATTTCGTTAACCCTGTCGAACACGGCGGGCAAGGTCGGCAGGCGAAGGCCGAATTCCCGCAATCTACCGAGGTTGATCGGCTGAAGTTCAACCGAAAGGTTCTTCGGGAACTGCAGACGCTTTGCCCCGTCATCAAACGGGGCGGCCGAGTCGACCCCTTCAGCCGTATATCCGGCACGTCTCACGGCAGACAGTCGTTCGAGTTCAATGATCGCCGGATGATAGGGATTTGTATGCATGAACCGTTTTTTGTTGATTTCCCGGGCCTCGGCCAGGATACGCGGATCCGCGTCACGCCCGTCATGTCCGCCCGGCAGCGGTCCGTCATGGTCGACAACCGCTTCCACCAGCCCCCAGGCCTTTAAAAGCCTTATGGATCGTTCGGTGAGAACGCTCCCCGCGGGAAGCAGAAAGCGCCCTTCAGTGGTGAAAACATCTGAAGCGGTGACCATCCCTGGAACCAGGTCGGCCAGTTTCACGCGAATCATCATCCCTTTTCCCCATCGTCGATATACCCGCATATCGTTCGCGTTCGAACCGCCGTAGACGCCATCGTCGCGGGCCTTTTCTTTTTCCCGAAACAACTTTCAAACAAAAATTTGATTGCCATTCGCCTTCCTCGTTACGACGGACCTATCTTTCCCCCGCCGCAAAAACACCGAATCTCCATTTGAAAAATTCACGATCCTGATGTAACGAAACATTTCTATACCAGCCCCGGGAGGTAATGACAGGCGATGCCGGACACCCCGAAAAACGCCAAGGATGTGCGCGACATTGCGGCCGAAGGGCCGGGGGCAAGAGACAAAAAGATTCTCGTTGTCGACGATGAAGAATCCATCCTCGCCCTTTTCGAGGAAATCGGGGGTTACCACGGCTGCGAAGTCTTCGTGGCATCGAACGCCGATGAAGCGCTTGACGTACTCAGGGGAAAGGATATCAACGTCATTTTCCTCGACCTCAAACTTTTCGGCATGAACGGCATCGAGCTTTGCAAACGAATAAGGCGTCACAAACCCCTGGCCGTCATTTACGCCATCACCGGCTGGGCGGGCCTCTACGAAGTGGCGGAATGCCGGGAAGCGGGATTCGACGACTTCTTCAGAAAGCCTTTGTCCAACGATCTGGTCGCCCGATTGATAGATGACGCCTTCGAAAAGGTGCGCCGTTGGACGCGCCAAAGGGTCTAAAGACAGATCGTGGGCCCGGGTTAAGTATCTCACGGCTCTTCCAAGACCTCCCGGATCTTCCGTTTCAGGTTCTCCGGATCGAAGGGTTTCTGAACAAAGGCGCGGCAACCCTGCTTCAACAATTCCGCGGCCCCTCCCTCGATACTGTACCCCGACAGAAGTATGACCTTCACGTAAGGATTTATTTCCTTCAACGCCCGGTAGGTTTCGGCACCAGACATCCCCGGCATGATAAGATCAAGCCCCACCAGGTCCACGGCATTACCGGGATCACCGTAAACGGCCAGGGCCTCCCGTCCGCTTCGCGCCTCGAGGACACGGTAGCCGAAAGATTGGAGCAATTCCCTGTTTACCTCCAACACCGTCTCTTCGTCATCGACGATCAATATCGTCGCATTCCCTTCACCCTCGTCGACCTCTTGCGGAAACCGCTTTTCATCCATGGACGACGGCTGAAACGAGGGCAGGTAGACGTCGAACCGGGACCCCTGCCCCGGACTGCTCCTCACCTCTATCGTCCCACCGTGGGTACGCACGATCCCATAGGCGGCGGAAAGGCCAAGCCCGGTCCCCATATCCCCGTTGCGGGTCGAAAAGAAGGGATCGAATATCCTTTCCATGAGAGATTCGTCCATGCCTATCCCTGTATCGGTCACGGAGATGCGGACATACCTCCCGGGTGCGATCCCCCGGTAAAGACCATCCTCGCCGCCCTTCGGAATCTCCAAGTTTGCCGTCTCCAGGAACAGGTCACCCCCGCCGGGCATCGACTGGCATGCGTTCACCAGGATATTCATCAACACCTGCTCGATCTGCCCCCGATCTCCCGATATTAAAGACAGATCGCGGTCCAGGCGGCGGTGAAGGGTTATTTCTCGATTGAAATGCTCTATCATTCGAGCCGACGCCTCGGCCACCTCGTTGATATCCACCGCCGTTTCATGGTAAGAGGCGGTTCCGGACAACCCCAGCAACTGCGATGTAAGAGACACCCCCTTTTGCACGATTTCCTGGATTTTTCCCAGGCGGTCCTTGAGCGCCTCGGAAAGACCTTCCTCCTGCAGGGCAAGTGAAGCGTGTCCCTGGATGGTCATGAGCATATTGTTGAAGTCGTGTGCGATGCCTCTTGAAAGAATGCCCAAGGCCTCGAGCTTTTGCGCCTGGACTATCCGGGGCTCCAGGATATTCCGCCGGGTCATGTCACGAAGGATGCCCAGGACAGCCGGCTCGCCGTTCCAAATGACAACGGATGCCCTCATGTAAAACCATGTCTCTTCACCCTTCTCTGACAATAGGCGGAATGAAAGGCCGCCGGAAGGATCGTCCCCGGTCTTTATGTTGAGGCAGTATTCATGTGCGGCCAGGCGGTCGTCGGGATGAACGAGCCTGAGAGGGGGCGTCTTCCCGGTTTTCTCCGGTTCGTAACCCAGGATTTCATAAAAAAGGTTGTTTACAAAGAGGATCTCCGAATCCCTGAAAACCGCCATTATATCGGGAGACCCCTCCAGGACGGCACGGAGATTTTCGTATGACAAATCCCCGGCCGTGATACCGGCGGCGCCGTTGCCCCGCCCGTGGACGAAGGACATCTCCTTTGAAAGGGTCGGCGACGGAGGCCTGCGATCCGACCGGTCCTTGCGGCCGCGAACCGCGGCGTCGGACGAAGCGCGTTTCTTTACACCTCCCTTATTCTCAACCTTTTTTTTCATAGACAAAGCGAAACGATGTCCCCGTCAAAAAAACCGTCTCTATCGTCGGTTGCGTCTTCGAGAAAAAGGAAGATTTGAATCATCACGGATTTCGCCTGTCATTCTTCCACCTTCTTCATGCACACGTCCGCCACGAAGGCACCGTAATCGGTCTCAAAGGGAATGATGATACTCACCCCTCCAAGGACGTGATTCACCGTGTGTCCCTTGCCGGTTACCACCGTGGGAATGGCCGCCGAGACGCTGTATCCCATGGCCTCGAGCCTCTGGCGGGCGGCTCCGGACACCATGTTCGTCAATTCACCCACGGCGTCGGCGATATCACCGTTGACCTGGGTGATCTCCTCCCCCAGCATGTTCGACACGATACGAAGGATACAGCTTTCAGTGAAGCTCAAGGCAAAAGAACCCCGAACGGCACCGGCAAGACCGATAATCCCCGTGATGTCGCCCTTGG
>JAHDRK010000042.1 GCA_018433345.1 Syntrophobacterales bacterium
ACAGGAAGAAAGGCTTCCTTATAATGCCAGGGACCTCGCCCTCGTCAGGGCGCGCATGCAAGAGGCGGCCGTGGTCCTCGGGTCTGCCACTCCCGACGTTCAGACCTTTTTCAACGTAAGCCGAAGGGGGTTCACCTATCTTTCCCTTCCGACACGCGTGGAAGACAGGCCCTTGCCGGTGGTTCACATAGTCGACACGAAAGAACCGGCGGTGCGCCGCGGAAAGGACACCATACTTTCGTCACCCCTGGTCTCCGCCCTCGGGGAAACACTGGAAGAGGGAAACCAATCCCTCCTTCTCCTGAACAGGCGGGGATTCACGACTTTTCTCTATTGCGGGGACTGCGGCCACGTATTCAATTGTCGCCATTGTTCAGTCACCATGACTCATCACCTGAGCCGAAACCGGCTGAAATGCCATTACTGCGATTATACAATCGAAACGCCCGCTATCTGCCCCGAATGTAAGGTAGGAAGGATAATCAGCTTCGGCGCGGGAACGGAAAAACTTCTCCAAGAAGTGAAGGCCCTTTTCCCCGGGGCACGCGTGGGACGCCTGGACAGCGACGCGGTAACGAAACGCGCCGATTACGAGGCCATTCTTTCGGCCCTTGACAAGAGGGAAATCGATATCCTTGTGGGGACCCAAATGATCGCGAAGGGCCACGATTTCCCCCACGTCACCCTTGTCGGGGTGGTGTCGGCCGACAGTTCGCTTAACATACCCGATTTCCGGGCTTCCGAGCGCACCTTTCAGCTCCTTACGCAGGTGGCGGGAAGGGGCGGTAGAGGGCGGTCACCGGCCCGGGTATTCATTCAAACAATCAATCCCTTCCACATGGCCGTCCAAAAGGCGGCCTCTCATGATTACAGGGGATTTTACGAAAAGGAGATCCCCTCCCGGCAAGAAACCGGATTCCCCCCTTTCCAACGGATGATAAATATCCGCATAACGTCGGCGAAAGAGGAAAAGGCCATGGAACTGGGACGACTCCTGGCGGAGACAGCCAGAAAACACGCGCCCTCGGAGGGAATTTTCGTGCTCGGTCCGGCGGAACCACCCATAGCGAGGATAAAGGGGAAGTACCGTCGTCAGCTGCTGCTGAAGGGTCCGGACGCAGGTCCACTGCACGACCTCGCCGCCCTCCTGTTGAGAACCGCCGGACGGCGGGCCTCGGACATCAAGGTCGACGTGGACCCCCTCAATTTCATGTAAGGCCTCTCTTGTCCGTGAAAAACGGCGTGGAAGACCCGGTTTAAAAAGAGATACCCCTGCCGTGAGATTTGCAAAACGGCGACAACATCCCCCTTTTTTCCCTTTGACAATGAATGTGTATGTGTTTATATATCGCCATATATCGATTTATGGAGGATGCTGTGCGGGATTTTATCAAGATCATGAAGGCACTGTCCGATCAAAACCGTGTTGTAATACTCAAGCTGCTCCAACA
The DNA here is from genome assembly GCA_018433345.1 of Syntrophobacterales bacterium. Lineage (GTDB taxonomy): Bacteria > Desulfobacterota > Syntrophia > Syntrophales > UBA2210 > MLS-D. Next base: position 1,452 of record JAHDRK010000042.1, read on the forward strand.
ACGCGAACTCTGCGTCTGTGAACTACGGGAACTTTTGGGCCTGGCCCAGTCTACGGTCAGCAAACATCTGAAGATTCTCGAGGGCGCCCGTCTCATCGACTACTCGAAAGATGGACAGTGGGTCAACTACCGGCTGGCGGATTCAGAGGACAATCCCTATGCCGCCGCCCTTCTCGAGAACCTCAAGCAGTGGCTGGACAACGATCAGCGGGTGGCGGAAGCAGCGAGCCGTCTCCCCTTCGTCGACCGTTCGACCCTGTGTGGTCGCTGACGATTTCAATCCCCCCTCCCCATGAGAGCGAAGAAAAGGTGAAGCAATGAAGGAAAAAACAAAGCTGTTCTGGATGGTGGCGCTGTTTCTCGCCGCCTTCTACATCCCCTGGAAGACACCGGAGGTGCAAAACTCCCTCGTCGAGGCCTTCCTGATGCTCCAGGAATATGCCCGTGAGCACGTCCTCGCATGCCTGATCCCCGCGTTTTTCATAGCCGGCGCCATTTCCGTTTTCGTCTCGCAGGGTGCGGTGCTCAAATATTTCGGCGCCCAAGCGCGGAAGGTTCTATCATATTCTTTGGCATCTGTTTCAGGATCGGTGTTGGCGGTCTGCTCCTGCACGGTCCTGCCTCTCTTTGCCGGCATCTACACGCGGGGCGCCGGAATCGGACCTGCCACGGCCTTTCTCTACTCTGGTCCGGCCATCAACATCCTGGCTCTTGTACTCACGGCGCGTGTGCTGGGATGGAAGCTCGGCATCGCCCGCGCGCTGGGTGCGATTGTCTTCGCCGTCGTCACGGGACTTCTCATGGCCTTCATCTTCAGGAAGGACGAAGAACGGAGGATGGCGGGCGTTCTCCACTTCCCCGACGAGGGTGACAGGAGACGAACGCTCGGACAGGATGGTCTCTTTATCCTCGTCATGGTTTTAATCCTCCTCTTCGCGGCATTCGTGGAACCGGCTCCAGGCGCCTCGGCACCCTGGCGGACGCTCTATGCGGCAAAATGGTACGCGACTGGAGGACTGGTCTTGGTGCTCCTGCTGATGCTTCGGCGCTGGTTCACGAAGGAAGAGGTCGGGGATTGGCTGGAGAGCACCTGGAATTTCACGAAACAGATTATGCCGCTTCTCGCCGTCGGCGTGCTGGCTGCGGGATTTTTTTTCGGTCGTCCCGGCCGACCGGCGCTGGTCCCCGAACACTGGGTCGTTTCACTCGTGGGAAGTAATTCACCGGCGGCGAATTTCACAGCGGCCTTGGCGGGATCGCTGATGTATTTCGCAACCTGCACCGAGGTCCCCATCCTCCAGGGTTTACTGGGCGCCGGCATGGGACAAGGACCGGCCCTCGCCATGCTCCTGGCCGGACCGGCGGTGTCACTCCCCAGCATGATCGTCGTAGCCGGAGTGCTGGGCGCGAGGAAAACCGCCGCCTATATATCCATAGTGGTGGTGATGTCCGCGGCGGCGGGAATGATCTATGGGACGATAGTGTCATAAAGTATGAAAGAGAGGTGAAGGTTTATGAATATTGTCATACTGGGATCTGGGTGCAAAAAATGCAACACCGTGGAATCACTCGTAAGGGAAGTGGTCAAAGACACAGGCGTAACGGCATCGATTGAAAAGGTGACTGACGCCATGGGAATAGCGTCTTATGGCGTCTTCGGGACGCCCGCCGTTGTGGTGGACGGCTCGGTAAAGTCGGTCGGAAAAATTCCATCCAGGGATGAAGTCGAATCCTGGCTGAAGGGAAACTGAAAAATTAAGCGCAGCAGCGGCCGTGTTCCGGGGCATAAACTTAGGGAAACCACGTGGGGTAAGGCATTCCGCGTAACGACTCTCCAAGGACGAACATTACCCCGCTTCGTGTTGACAGTTCTTCCCTCTCGTTATAGTTACATGGCGGAAAGCGAAGAGCCCCGCTGTTGATCTTGAAACCACTTGAACCGGGAGCAGTGAAATGAAAAATTTCGTCTATGAAATCCCCACGAAAATAATCTTCGGAAAGGGACAGATCGCCAAGATCGGCGGAGAGGCAAGCCGATTCGGCCGCAGGGTGCTGCTGGTCTACGGCATGGGAAGTATAAAGAAAAACGGCGTGTACGACCAGGTCATGGCCTCTCTCGGCGATTCCGGCCTGGATGTGGTTGAATTTTCGGGAGTCCGGTCAAACCCCGTCCTCTCCCACGCGAGGAAAGGGATCGAATCGGCCAGGAGGGAAAAGATCGAGGTGGTCCTCGCCGTGGGCGGCGGCAGCGTTATTGACGAGGCGAAGACCATTGCCGCGGGGGTTTTCGCCGATCACGATCCATGGGATTTTTTCACCTACAAAAAGGTGATCGAGGCGGCCCTTCCGATCCTCACGGTGGTCACCATGTCGGCCAGCGCCTCGGAAATGAATGGAAGCGCCGTAATGACCAATGACGAAACGGCCCAGAAATTCAGCACGCGCTCAATCCACCTATACCCCAAAACATCCATTCTCGACCCCACGGTGCTCTACACGGTGGGCGCCGATTACACAGCATACAGCGCAGTCGATGCGATCACCCACATGCTGGAAGGGTATTTCAACGGCGCCGAGCTCTTCAATCCCCTGCAGGACGGACTGGTGGAAAACCTGACGAGGGTTCTCATGGACAACACGGCGGTTAATCTAAAAAATCCCATGGAATATGATGCCCGCGCAAACAGCATGTGGGCTACGACCCTCGCGTTCAACGGTCTCACGACGGCCGGTATAGGACGCGCCCCCCTGCCCGTTCACATGATAGAGCATTCTCTGAGCGCCATTTACGATATCGCCCACGGCGCGGGATTGTCCATCGTCCTGCCCGGTTGGATGAAATTTGCGTTACCCGAGAAGTATCCCAAGATCGCCCATTTCGGCCGTCGTATCTTCAGCATCGAGGAGGAGGATGACATGGAAGCGGCCCGGCGGGGCATCGAAGCCCTCAAGGCCTGGTTCGTGTCCATAGGTAGTCCGGTGTCCCTGGCAGAGGGAAACATCCCCGAAGAGGACATCGGCAAAATCGCGGCAAATGCCGCCACTCTGGCCGATGTGTGGGGTCTTACAGATTACAAGTCCCCGGTCATAGAATCCATTCTCGAACAGTGCCGTTAAAAGGTGAAAAGGACACAGAACACAAATCCCATGACAGGAATCATTCTTTCCGGCGGCAAAAGCAGGCGCATGGGCAAAAACAAGGCCTTCATCGAAGTCGGCGGTCTGCGCCTCGTCGACAGGATAACGGCGCTCTTCAAGGAACTCTTCGACGAGGTCATACTGGTCACCAACGAGCCGCTGGCCTATCTCGATCTCGACGTAACCATCGCGACGGACATTTTCCCCGGCAAGGGCCCCCTGGGAGGCATCTACACGGGGCTCTTTTTCGCGCAACACGAACGGGCCTTCGTGGCGCCCTGCGACATGCCCTTTCTGAAGAGCGGGTTTATAGAATGGATGATGGAAAACTCGGGGAACTGCGACATTCTCGTTCCCGCTCCTTCCGAAGGTCTTCAACCGCTCCATGCGGTGTACTCGAAGAAATGCCTCCCCATGATAAAGAAGATGCTCGACGACGACCGCCTCCAGATCAAGCTCCTGTATAAAAGGTGTAAGACCGTGGAAGTGCCGGAATCGACGCTGCGGCTCTTCGATGGCGAACTCAAGATGTTTCGCAATATCAATTCCCAGGAGGACCTGGAACAGGCTTGCACCGAGTTGGTGTAACTTTCGACGGTCCGAGCCCCCACCATTACTTCAGGGCGGAGACTATCACCGTACGTCCCAGGAGCAACGGCAGGGAATTGAGCCCTTTGACCAGCTCCCGGTTCGAAGGATCGATGGTCTTGTATTTTCGGATTTCCCGACGCGTGATTAACATGCACCCGAATTTCAAGGGAATCCACAAGAAAACCATCTTAACCATTCCGGAACGCTGATAACGGTCAACATTCACTTCCACGTTTTTAAAAGAAAGTTCATTCACGGCATGCACTATGTAAAAAACCGAAACGGGGCTGATATGTCCCGCGCAACTTTCCTTCCTTCGTTGATGTACGGGAAGCGGCCCCATGAGGTCTGGAAACCCGAAACACAGATTACGGAATCGCGAATTTATGTTGATCACGTTCGGCGTGCTTACCACCATGAGCCCGCCTTCTCTCAGCAGGCGGTACGCTTCACGGAATAGTTTTCTGAAGTGTTCGAGGTGCTCGATCACTTCAGTGGCAGTGATCAGGTCAAAAGAATCGTCATCATAGGGGAGCCGTTCCGCATGGTTGAGGTCCACCACGTCGACAACCTGCCCCGGAAGCGTCATCAATTCACTTGTATAATCCAGGCAGGAAGCCTGCGTATCGAACCGTTCCTTCAGCAGGCGCACAAGCTCCCCTGATCCGGATCCGATATCGAGATGCCGAATACAGCCGCCATTTTCTGAAAAATGGCGGGTCACAGATTTGACAGTGGCCTTGTAAATCGAGTCTGTGCTCATGCATCAAAACAGTCCATTCCAGTCGAGTCGAGTCGAGTAAAAGAAAAACCCGGCAACGTTCGGGCCTTTCCTCCTCGATCCCCCGGGCGAAACTAACAGCCCACCACTTCTTTCACTTCCGGAACCGCCTGTTTCAGTCGCCTCTCTATACCACTTTTAAGGGTCATCCGGGCCATGGGACAGCCGCCGCAGGCACCGGTCAGCTTGACCTTGACCACGCCGTCATCCCCCACGTCGATCAATTCCACATCTCCACCGTCGGCCTGTAAGGCCGGCCGTATCTCTCCAAGCGCTTTTTCCACTTTGTCCTTCATTGTCGTCCTCCCTCGGTCGAAGACCGGTGTTTTTGTTTCTTAATAGACATTCTTTCAGAAAAGATCAAGTCCCACGAAAGAAAAGACAAGCCGGCGGATCACTGATCTTGACGGGGAAGAATCTCTATATTAGAGTTTTAGAACTTATCCACAGAATCGGCATGGATCCACGGGTGATTTAATGGAAACACTATGCCGATCAGACGTCGCGTTCGTCGGGTGACAGGGAGAAAGTTGATTTTTCATGGAGGCTTCAGCGGGTCCGTTTATCTCCATGGCAGTCCTTGCCTTGGCCCTGTTCTGTTCGGCACACGCCCTGCTTCTAAAGAGGGATCCCCGCGCCGCCATGGCCTGGATCGCGGTTTGTCTCCTGATGCCCTTCGTGGGGCCCTTCTTGTATTTTCTCTTCGGCATCAACCGGGTGAAGACAAAGGCGAAAAAGATCCGCCCCGAGGAACGAATGACCCCCCTATCACCCGATCATCGAGCCGAAGAGGAGGAGTTGCGCCGACTTGTCGCGGAGGGGGGCAACAGTTACGAAGAGTTGATAAACATCGCAGGTTTCGTGACGAGGCGCCCCCTCGTGCCCGGCAACGAAATCGACTGTCTCCGTAACGGAGAAGAAGCCTATCCGGCCATGCTGGAGGCGATCGAATCGGCCCGGGAAACGCTCTTTCTGACCACCTACATATTTGAAACGAACGCCACGGGAAGACGGTTCATAGGCGCACTCACCGAGGCCGTCCGTCGAGGCGTGGACGTACGGGTCATCATCGACGGTTTGGGCGATCTCTATTCCCTGCCGCGGGCAAGCGCTCTCCTTCGCAAGTCCGGAGTGCCCGTGGCGCGTTTCATACCGCCTCGGTTTTTGATTCCGCCCCTTCACGTAAATCTTCGCAATCATCGAAAGCTGCTCGTCGCCGACGGCACAACGGCTTTCACCGGCGGCATGAACATCGGAGACCGCCACCTTGCCGAAAATCTGGAGAATCCCCGTCGAGTGGTGGATATGCATTTCCGCCTCGAGGGACCTATAGTCAAATCGCTGGAGGAAGTCTTCCTCGAAGACTGGGCCTTCGTAACGGGACGCTACGAAAGGGGAAGCGACAGGACACCGCAGCCGTCGGGCGGCGCTGTTTGTCGGGTTATCACCGACGGTCCAAACGACGATCTCGACAAACTCGCCATGATTCTTATCGGGGCGATTACGGCGGCCGGGAAATCGGTCACCATAATGACGCCATATTTCGTTCCGCCCAGGGAGCTTGTCGCCGTCTTACAGGCGGCGTCCTTGAGAGGAGTCCGCGTGACCATCATCCTCCCGGAGAAAAACAATTTATTTTACGTTCACTGGGCCACAAGGAACATGTTATGGGAGCTCCTCCAGTGGGGGGTGGAAATCTATTATCAGCCGCCCCCCTTCGTCCATACAAAACTGTTTATCGTCGATGATCATTATCTTCATATCGGATCGGCGAATATCGATCCACGGAGCCTGAGGCTCAATTTCGAGCTTGTCGTGGAAGTGTACGACAAGAAACTCGCAGCCGTCCTGAGAGCGCACGTGGAATCCGTTCTCGAACGGTCACGGCTCGTGACGCTGGAGGAAGTGGACAACCGCCCCCTCCCTGTCCGTCTCCGCGACTCTCTCGCCTGGCTTTTGTCGCCCTATTTGTGATATAGGCATCATGGATAAAAGGTCGCCGATCGCTGAAACAATGAAAGGGAGGGCCCCGTGGAACAACCGATGCTGAGACGGGATATTCAACTGGTTCCGACGACGTATCAGGGAAGGAGGGTTATCGTTTGCATCGATCCTTTGAAACTGGCCGAAGGCGACATCGCGTTGGACGCGGGCATGTACAGGATCCTGGCAATGCTCGACGGAAGGCACGGGCTCAGAGATTTACAGGCGGCAATCGGCGGCATGGGAGGGACGACGGTATCGCTGGAAGAAGTGGAGAGCCTGCTCCTCCGCCTGGACGAATACTATATCCTTGACAGTGAACGTTTCCGGTGTAAAAAACGGCATCTCGTGGATGCGTTCCTCAGTGAACCTGACCGGCATCCCGCCTTTGCCGGCAAGGCGTACAGCGCCGGCGCCGATGAACTCGGCGCCCACATCGCGGACCTGGAGCGCCGCCTGCCGCCGCTGGACGAACCTCAAAACAGTCCCGGGGCTCACGGAGAAATAACCGGTCTCATGGCGCCCCATATCGATACCGGCATCGCCGGCGGCGTGTACGTCGATCTATACAGACGCATCAAGAACAAGCGATACGACCGGGTGATCGTTCTCGGCATCAACCACCAGGAGCAGGACTGCCTTTACTCTATATCGGGCAAAAACTTTATAACACCGTTCGGAAGCATCCCCCCCGACACCGATTTTATCACCGCACTTACGGAAGACCTCCCCCCCGGGGTTACGGCCTCCGACGACTTCGGCCACAAGATCGAACATTCCATCGAGTTTCAGACTATCTATCTCCGTCATTACCTGGGCCCAGCCTTTTCACTTGTGCCCGTGCTTTGCGGCTCTATTCACAGCTTCATCGCCGAAAGGAGACCGCTTCTGGAAGACAGGCGCTTCCTGGCCCTGTACGAAAGGATGAACCACCTGTTAAACAGCGATGAAAAATCCACCCTCATCGTCGCCGCGGTGGACCTTTCGCACGTGGGTCTCAAATTCGGACATCTCGAGGCGGGCTCTGTCATGCTCAAAAGCGCGCTTGAAAAAGACAAGGAGCTCCTGTCGTTTATCGCGAGAGGTGACGCTGAAGGTATTTATCGCCACGCCTGCAATTCGGAGGACTATTTTAACGTCTGTGGATTGCCGGCTATCATTCTCTTCACTCTTCTCATGCGAAACCACCGGGGGCGCGTCCTTGCACACGAAACCTACCGCGAGGAAGCGACACAGAGCGCTGTCACCTATGCGGCCATGGTGTTCGAGACGAACCCCGAAGCCCAACGGAGGGTGGAGGGGAAAAAGGCCGCGGAGCGGGCCGATTCATGAAGTCCCCGATTCCCTTTCTACTGGTGGTTTTGACCCTCTATGGAGGAATGCATCTATACGTTCTTCTACGGCTCCGCAAGGCCTTTGCCCTGGGTGCCGCCGTCACGACCGTCACGGCGGCGGTGATGGTTCTCTTCATTTTCGCCCCGATCCTGGTCAAGGTTCTGGAAAACGAGGGACAAAAAACGGTCGCCCTGGCGACGGCCTTCGCGGGATATACCTGGATGGGCTTTATCTTCCTCCTCTTTTCGTTGTTAATCGCCTTTGACCTGGTTCGTTGGATCACGCTTGCAGCGGGAGTGACTCCGCAATTTTTCACGATTCACCGGGCGGCGATATTGTCCCTGTTACTGGCTTCCATCCTCTCGGCCTGGGGATGGTACGAGGCGCGGAACGTGGGCGTCGCCAACATAACAATCGAAACGGAAAAACTTTCCCCGGGGATCGATAGATTCAGAATCGTTCAGATTTCCGACGTTCACCTGGGTTTAATGCTTGGTGAAGAGAGATTGGAACCCATAATTCGCCTGATAAAGGAAGCCGATCCGGATCTGCTTGTCTCCACGGGAGACCTGGTGGACGGCCAGATGGATTCGATTGCCGGATCCGCCCTCCTCTTTCGGGAAATAGAACCTCCCCACGGAAAATTAGCCGTCAAAGGCAACCACGAATTCTTCGCCGGAGTGCGAATTTCCGAAGCCTTTCACGAAAAGGCGGGTTTCAGACTGCTCCGCGGGGAGAGGGAATCGATCCTGGACGGCGCCATAGTCGTGGCGGGAGTGGACGATCCGGCAGGCAAAGATATATCTCCCCTCATCATGCCAAGGATGTTCAGGCACGCCGGCGAGGAAGAGTCTATTCTATCGGCTGTGGAAAAGGAGGCCTTCCGAATTCTCCTGAAGCATCAACCCACTGTCGAAACCGGATTATTCGATCTCCAGCTCTCGGGACACACGCACAAGGGACAGATAGCGCCGTTCAACCTGGTGGTGCGGCTTTTTTACAGATACACCTCCGGTCTTCACAGCCTTCCGGGCGGCGGGCATCTTTACGTGAGCCGAGGGGCGGGGACCTGGGGACCTCCCATGCGCGTCCTTTCTCCACCGGAAGTGGTTGTCATAGACCTGGTGAACCCGGATGGGGTCAAATCTTTAAACTTGACACTTGAGAAAAGGTAAAGGGTAAAAGGCGATAGGCTATGGGCGAGATGAGAGCCCGGGCGAAGGATGGAAGAGGCGGACCAGGCAAGGGATCGGATGTTTTGCGGCGGGATATTCCGCGGCCGTGATTCCGAAGGGCAAATCAAGATTTTTCCGGTAACGGTCCCCATCGAAGCGGAACGACCGCGCCTCGAACTGTCTGAGCCCGGAGGGCGGGTTTTCGAGGCGCGGTGAAGCGAGATCTGGAACCGTCGAAAAGAGATTCTGAGACCGAGGAATCAAGGACGGGGAATAGGGGGGGGTTAAGGGTAAATGGTGAAGGGTAAGGGGCCGGGGTTACAACAACTACCCTCGGGGATTCATGCGACAACAACAAGAGGCACGGTGCAGACGATTACCCTTCACCCCTCAATTTCGCGAATTCCCTGAGCAGCTTTTCTTCTTTCCGGTTCAGGTCGGTCGGTATTTCGATGGCTACTTCCACCACCTGATCTCCTCGACCGGAACCGCGAAGGCGGGGTATTCCCTTTCCTTTCAACCTGATTTTCTGGCCGTGCTGCGTTCCCTTCTCTATCTTGACCTTCTCGATTCCCTCCAGACCGGGCACCTCCATCTCGCCTCCCAGGGCCGCCGTGATCATGGGCACGGGCAGCAGGCAGAGCACGTCATCACCCTCGCGACGGAAATATTCATGAGGTTCCACGTGGACAAAAACATACAGGTCGCCGTGCGGTCCTCCGAACTGACCTTCTTCGCCTTCGCCCCGCAACCTCAGACGCATTCCCGACTCGATGCCCGCGGGAATCTTGAGCTCAACGGTCTTGGTGACCTCCTTCATGCCCTTCCCCCCGCAGGCACGGCAGGGATGTTCCACGATCCTTCCCGCGCCGCGGCACTGCGGGCAGGTGGAACTAACGCTGAAGAATCCACTCGACCTCGTTACATGACCCGTGCCCCTGCAGGTACCGCAGATGGAAGGGGACGTACCAGGCGCGGTTCCAGCGCCTCCGCATTCCTCGCATTTTTCCATGCGCTTGATGTCTATATCGGAGACCTTGCCGAAGACCGCATCCATGAAGGAAATAGAAAGATCGTAGCGGAGGTCTGCGCCTGGGTGGGGCGCCGTCCTCGACCGCGACCGTCTTCCCGAAAAACCGAAAACATCCTCGAAGATGTCTCCGAAACTTGAAAAGATGTCTTCGAATCCCGAGAAACCCTTGAAGCCTCCGCCGTTGGGACCGTCATGCCCGTAGCGATCATAGAGCTCACGCTTTTCGGGATCCCGAAGCACTTCGTACGCCTCCGCGGCTTCCTTGAAACGTTCTTCCGCCTTCAGGTCACCGGGGTTGCGGTCGGGGTGATATCTCAACGCGATCTTGCGGTAGCTTTTTTTGATTTCTTCAGCAGAAGCATTCCTATCGATGCCCAGTATGCTGTAATAATCCTGCTTCATGGTCATCCGTACGTCGTTGGGAATTATCCATTTTTTAAACGCTCACGGTTTTTCTCCCGTGATCCTTTCAAGTACCTCTTCGTACCGTTCTTTCGTCTGCCTTACGATATGTTCCGGAAGGGAGGGCGCCGGAGGCTCCTTGTTCCATCCCGAGGTTGTAAGATAATCACGAAGGAACTGTTTGTCAAAGCCTTCGGGTTTCCGCCCCGCCTCGAGGTCGGCCTTCGACCAGAACCGCGATGAGTCGGGCGTAAAAAGTTCGTCTATCAGGATAAGGCGTCCCTCCAGGATGCCGAACTCCAATTTCGTGTCGGCAAGAACCAATCCAGCCTCCCTGACGATATCCGAGGCCCGCCGATAAAGCTCCAAACTCAAATCGATGATCCGGCGGGAGAGCTCCCCGCCGACGAGATCGGCCATTTCTTCCCTGCTGATGGGCATATCGTGCGCGCCCTGCTCGGCTTTAGTGGAAGGCGTGAAGACAGGTTCATCCAGCCGCTGAAATTCCTTTAAACCTTCGGGCAAGACGACGCCCGACTGGGACCTCCCCTCTAAATAATCCTTCCATGCCGATCCCGCCAGGTAGCCCCGCACGATGCACTCCACGGGCAGGGGTACGGCCTTTCGTACCAGCATGCTGCGATCCCGAAGATCTTCTTTGTAAGATCGGCAGATCTCGGGATATTCATCCACCTCCGTGGAGACGAGATGGTTCTCCACCAGGTCCGCCATCGTTCGAAACCAGAAGGCCGACAGGCGGTTGAGCACCTTGCCTTTCCCGGGGATGGGATCGGGCATGACCACGTCGAAGGCGGAAACCCGGTCTGTAGCCACGATCAGCAGGTAATCACCGACCTCGTAAAGATCCCTCACCTTGCCCCTGTTCAGTAGGCGCAGCCCCTTGAAATCGCTTTCCTTGAGAACTCCTTGCTCCATTGACATTCTCTCATCCACGGAGAAATGGATTGAATCTCTTTTCGTGACCGATGGTCGAAGTGGGCGTGGGACCGTAATTATGGCCCGGCAAGACGACCGTGTCATCGGGCAGCGTCAAGAGTCGTGTCTTTATGGATCGAAGCATGAGTGGCCATGATCCGCCGGGCAAATCCGATCGACCCACTCCCTCCACGAAGAGAGTATCGCCCGTGAACACGTAACCAGGCGTATACAGGGCGATACCACCCGGCGAATGACCGGGCACGTGGATCACCTCCAGGTTTATGGATCCCACCGAAATGATGTTACCGTCACGGACGGTGCGGTCAGGCGGCGGCGACGGCCTCCCGCCGAACATTTTCAACATCATGGGGGGTGTCGAACGGAGCATGGGGGCGTCTTCCTCGTGAATTATTATCTCGGCGCCCGTGGCCTCCTTCATGTCGGCGTTGCCGGAAATATGGTCCACATGACCGTGGGTGTTTACGATTGTAACTATACGAAGGTCCCTCTTGACAGCTTCATTGATGATTGAGGGCACGTCGGCCGCGGGATCTATCACGAGGGCCTTGCCGCTGTCCGAATCCCCCACGAGATAGGCGAACACGGCCATCGTTCCCACCTGCATCTGCTGGAATATCATTATACCTCCTCTTCCTCCTGTGTCCCCGCCGGGGAAAATTAGACTTTTATGACGCGAATGACCCTTATCAGGGAAATTTCGAGAAACTGTATTAACTACTCTTTTCCCCTCGTAATGTCAATTACTTCCCCTTCCCCTCCTTGAAGCCGTGCGGACGAGAAGATTTACGAAACCTTTACCAGAAGGGCGGCAAAGAATCCATCGGTCCCGTGGCGATGAGGGAACGTCCGAAAGAAGCCTTCTTCGTCAATAAGTTCATCCCCGATAAAAGGGGGTTCGCCTATCCTGAAAGAGGGGTTTTTCTTCAAAAATTCTCTTACCACCAGTTCGTTTTCTTCGACCGTCGTGGTACAGGTCGCATAGAGCATAATACCCCCGGGCTTCAGCATCCCGGCGGAATGTCGAAGTAATTCGCCCTGTAGCAACGCCAGCTCTGCGACCTTGTCCTCCCCCGCCAGCCACTTGATCTCCGGCCTTCGTCGAATCGTACCCAATCCCGAACAGGGGGCATCTACCAGGATCCGGTCGAATCCTTCCCTGAATTCATCCAAGGGGATTTCGAGGGCGTCTGCGTGTATATGCTCGATGATGGATACTCCCATCGCCTCCGCCCGGATCCGCCCAAGTTCCAGCTTTCGCCTGTTCCTGTCCACGGCGACAACGACGCCCCGGTTTCCCATCAGGGCCGCCAGGTGGGTCGCCTTGATCCCCGCACCGGAACAGATGTCCAGCAACCTTTCCCCCGGCCGTGGATCGAGCAGGTGGGAAACCAGCTGGGAGGCCTCGTCTTGGACCTGGAGAAACCCCTCTTCCACAAACTTGATACGGCGCGCCGGCAAACCACCCCTTTCGCCCCTCTCGAGAACCAGGCCGTCGGGCGACCAACAGGCTTCGGCGGCCCGCAGGCCCTGGCGGGAAAGGGCCTGCGCCGCATCCCCGGGAGACGCTTTCAACCTGTTGACCCGGAGCACCAGGGACGGCGGCATGTTGTTCGCAACGCAGAGTTCGCGGGCCTCCTCCGCTCCGAACCGGTCTATCCAGCGCTCGACGATCCAGGGGGGATGAGAATGATACCAGGTGAGATGGCCCACAGGATCGGTGCGAAATTCAGGAAAGGAAACGCCGTTCTTCTTTCGAAGGAAGTTCCTAAGAATGGCGTTCACCAAGCCTTCCCGGCCGGGGAAGCTTTCCTTGGCCTGTTTAACCGCCTCGTTAACCGCCGCATAGGTCGGGACGCGGTCCATGCAGGACAACTGGTAGAAAGCCACCCTCAGGATATTCCTCAAGCCCGGCTCCATGGACGAAGGATCGCCTCGATAGGTATGGTCGATGATCCAGTCGAGACGGTTCCGATGGCGAATCGTCCCGTAGACCAGTTCCGTGAGCAAGCCCCTGTCCTCGTCGCGGGCGGCGGACAAACGCCCGAGACGATCAGCCAGCAGCGGTTCCAGAAAGGAGCTCTCGCTCTCGACCCTCCCCGCCAATTCCACGGCGACCCGCCGGGGTTCAAGGACGACGGCCATTAATTATCTCTCTCCTTGAGAACCACGTCCGCGAACCAGGCCGTCACACCTTCGTTGGTCTCGTCCGTGTCCGACAATATCAGGATACCCGCGATGCCCTCCGGCATGCCCCCGAAATATTCCCTGAAGTCGCGCAACAAGTCCCGTTCCTCTTTGACCCAGGTTCCAGCCTTTTCCTTCCCCGACTGGAGGACGAGCACCTTGTGGTCACGCCCCCCGGGATAGTCGATCACCGTTCCCGCCGGCAGATGGTTGCCCCATATATAGTCGATCTTCCTCCCCGGTGGTTCGAGACGTCCTCCTTCATCCATTCCCACGAGAAAACGCCTCAGTAATCCGAGACCCGGCGGAAGGGCGGGCCGGCTTGTCGGCGACGCCGCTTCCGGCGAGCCGAAAACCACCCGAAGGCGCGCGGCGCTGTCGTTCCGGCCGCTGCGATCCTCGCGAGCCATCCCAACGGGCCTGTTTATCTTCCACCACCAGGAGAGGACAGGGTATTCATCGAGAGCCATATGGGGAACGACCATGAGGGCTGAAACACTGTTGAGACTATGGACACGCAGGACACTACCCGTGATGTCAGGCGGAAGATCCTCCCCCTCCTGCCTGGATTCGAGAATAAAGCGGTTTCCCTGCTTTCCCGGGTAGGAAACAAGCTCCCATCCTTCGGGGAAAGGGGCGTCTTCGGTTCCTTCCCGGAATCCCACGAAATGAACGGAAATATCCGCCCGAGCGGGAAAAGACGGCCGGGCGAATAAAAACAAAAGCACCGCGAGCACCACGGCGAGGCAAAAACCGGCCGCTCCGGGACGGGCATATCTTGAACGGCTCTTATTCCAACACATCGTCATCGGAAAGCTTGAATCCCCGCAGAAATATGTCAATGGGCATGCGCTTCCTTCCCTCCATCTGCACGTCTTGCAGGTACACGTGCCGATCTCCGGCCATTACTTGGAGACCCGCCTCCATGAGTTTACCGATTTGCCCCGGTTCCTTTTCCCCTGAAGCAGTCTCCTTACCGGCGACGGCGAAATAAATCTTCAGCTTCTTGTCCCTCAGAAACGAATAGGCTCCCGGTGTGGGGGAAAGCGCCCTTATGAGATTGACGATCTCCTCCGCCGGGCGGCTCCAGTCTATGTGTCCCGTTTCGGGAGTCAGCCTGGGCGCAGGTGTGGCCAAGGTATGGTCCTGGGGCACGGGCCTCGCCGTTCCGTCCATCATCGATCGCACTGAGTCTACGAGCATGTCGGCCCCCATGAGGGCCAACCTCTCGGCCAGGTCACCGCAGGTGTCTTCAGGCTCGATGGGCATCTCCTTCTGCAGAACGATATCGCCGGAATCGACTCCTTCGTCCATGATCATGATCGAAACGCCCGTCGTCTTTTCCCCCGCCATGATGGCGCGGCTGATGGGCGCGGCGCCCCGGTATCGAGGAAGAAGAGATGGATGAACATTCAGGCACCCCAGGGGCGGAGTGTTGATGATATCGGGGGGAAGAATCTGTCCGAAGGCGCAAAGCACGACCATGTCGGGGGCAAGTTCACGAAAAAACTGAAGGAAGGACTCGTCCCGGACCCTCTCCGGCTCGTACACGGGGAGTCCCGCCTCCAAGGCCTTCACCTTCACCGGGGTGGGCGTGGGCCTCCTGCCCCGGCCCCGCGGGCGGTCCGGCTGAGTGACCACCCCTATGACGGTAAAATCGTTCTCGAGAAGCCGTTCCAATGAAGGCACGGCAAATTCGGGTGTTCCCATAAAAAGAATCGTCGGTTTCATGCTTCCAAGTTCCTCTTCCATCATTGAGCCGTCCATAATCGCAAGAGGTCTTTATCTATCATGATTAGACCAAGAAACTCAATTCCCATTCACCTATCCCCCATTCCGCCATTCCCCTTTACCCCGGTTCCCTTGATCCCCCCACCGCCTTCCATCCTTCGACAGATCTCGCCCCTCGCCCATAGCCCATTGCCTGCGGCAAAGCCTCGCCTTTCACCCTTTACCTTTTCTCAAATGTCAAGTTTAAAGATTTGACCCCCCTAAACGGGCCAGCGGTGAAAATC
>JAHDRK010000079.1 GCA_018433345.1 Syntrophobacterales bacterium
CCTTCCTGTTTCTCAGCTCCGTCACCCGGGATTCGGTTTTCTGTAATTTTACCAGTAATTGGAGTTGCTCTTTCAAGTATATCCCCCTTGTCTTTATGGGGATGCGCCATAAAAAAATGCACCAGAAACTGGTGCATTTTTCACGTGAAGGCGAGTGCGGGAACCACTCCGTGTACAGGGCATCCCTCTTCTATTAATGACTTTCATAACCTTCGTACCTTTGGTGGGCCCACCTGGATTCGAACCAGGGACCTACCGGTTATGAGCCGGTGGCTCTGCCAATTGAGCTATGGGCCCCTTTCTCTTTCACAGTGTTCTTGTCTGTCTTTACAATAACCTGTTCACATATACCCAATACAGACATCTGTCAAGATGTTCGTCGCAGGACATTCGTTTTTTATAAAGCCCGATCGATAAGTTCGCCGACTGTCGAAACGCCCGCGACATCGACGACCTTCCCGGCGGAAAAACCCTCCGACGCGCTTCGCGGAACAATGCACCTGGTGAATCCCATCCTCTCCGCTTCCTTGATCCTCGACTCGACCTGCCCCACACCACGAACTTCCCCGGTAAGACCAACCTCGCCGAAAACAATGGTTCCCGAATCGATGGGGCGTTTGAGATAACTCGAAGCCAGGGAGGCCACCGCAGCCAGGTCCGCCGCCGGTTCGCCGATTTTGACACCTCCCGCCACGTTTATGAAAATGTCGTGTCCCGACAGGTTGAAGCCGCAGACACGGTCGAGCACCGCCGCCAGTAGAGACACCCTGTTGTGATCGACGCCGATGGTCGTCCTACGGGGTATCCCGAAATTCGTTTCACTCACGAGGGATTGAACCTCCACCAGCAAGGGGCGACTGCCCTCCATGGCGGCGGTCACCACCGATCCGGCCACGCCTCGAGGACGTTCCGACAAGAAAAGCGCTGAAGGATTGTCCACTTCAACAAGACCGCGGTCCCTCATCTCGAACACACCTATTTCATTGGTGGGCCCGAACCGGTTTTTCACGGCCCGTATTATGCGGAAATCGTGACCCGAATCTCCCTCGAAATAAAGGACCGTGTCCACCATGTGTTCGAGAACCCTCGGCCCTGCTATGGAACCGTCCTTGGTTACATGTCCCACCAGGAACAAGGGAATACCGGTTTTCTTCGAGTGAACGATGAGTTTTTCAGATGCCTCGCGAACCTGCGTGACACTTCCCGGTGCCGATGAATAGGTATCCGAATACATAGTCTGTACGGAATCGATGACCACGACCGAGGGCCTGAGCACTTCGATTTGCGTGATGACGGCCCCGAGGGAGACCTCTACAAGCACGACAAGCCCCGGCGACAGCGCCCCGATTCGCTCCGCTCGGAGCCTGATCTGGCGTGCCGACTCCTCGCCCGAGACGTATAGAACCGTGAGGCCTGCCGCGGCAAGGCGATGGAGAACCTGTAACAGGAGGGTGGATTTGCCTATGCCGGGATCACCGCCTAAAAGAACCGTAGAACCGATGACCAAGCCGCCCCCCAGGACACGGTTGAACTCCCCCATACCCGTGTCCATCCGCCCTTTCTCGTGGGCATCGATGGCGTCTATGGAGACGGGGCGGGAACCAAAGCCGCGATCACCGACCTCGGTTCCGGCACGATCGACCGTATCGAGTTCCTCGGCGAAAGAGTTCCATAACCCGCAGGACGGACATCGCCCCATCCACTTCGGTGATCGGTGACCGCACTCTTGGCATAAAAAGACAGTCCTCGCGTTTTTCATCACCTTTTCCTTTCCTGGGTCACGGGACAGGACGTTTAAAAGTAAAAGAAACACTCTACGCCCGTCCCGGAAAGGCATCGCCGGGATTTTTCCAAAAGAGAAAATATCGCCCGTAAAACGTCCTAAAATGTATAGGGTAAAATATCTTGAGTCAAGGTAATGATTCTGATACATAATAACACTTCGTTTAATAAAGAGACGCAGAGGTAATCCCCCCATGAAACATAACCCCAACTTTAGTTCCGGACCCTGCAGCAAGCATCCGGGCTGGTCTTTAGACTGCCTGGAAGACGCCGCGGTCGGTCGATCGCACCGCAACGATCCGGGAAAGAAGAAAATCGCTCTCGCAATCACGGAAAGCAGGAAGGTACTCGGGATTCCAGATGATTATCGGGTTGGAATTTTCCCGGGATCGGACACGGGCGCTTTCGAAGCGGCCCTCTGGACCCTCCTTGGACCCCGACCGGTGACCGTGTTGGTCTGGGAAAGTTTCAGCGAAGGCTGGGCGACGGATGTCAAAAATCAACTTAAGTTGGACCCACTCATCCTCAGGGCCGACTACGGGGGAATCCCCTCTCTGCACAACCTGGATTGGTCTTCCGACGTGGTCTTCGTGGCCAACGGGACCACCAGCGGCGTAAAAATTCCCGGCTGGGACTGGATTCCCCATAACCGCGAAGGACTGTCCATCTGCGACGCCACGAGCGCCGTCTTCGCCATGTCTGTCGACTGGACGAAGATCGACGCGCTGACATGGTCTTGGCAGAAATGCCTGGGGGGAGAGGCGGGTCATGGGATGCTTGTCCTTTCACCCCGGGCGGTAAAACGGATCGAGTCGTATGATCCTCCCTGGCCGCTTCCCAAGGTGTTCAGGATGAAGAAGAAAGGGACCCTCGACGAGGCCATCTTCAAAGGCAATACCATCAACACGCCTTCTCTCATCTGCGTGGAAGATTATCTCGACGCCCTTTCCTGGGCCTCGGATAGGGGCCTCGATGACCTTATCGAACGAAGCATGAAAAATTTGAAGGTGGTGGAAAGGTGGGTCGAAGGCACCCCCTGGATCGACTTTCTGGCCGAATCCGAGGACATAAGGTCCAATACCTCGGTCTGCCTCAAAATCACGCACCCTGGCTTCCAGGCTCTCGACCAAAAGAAGCGAGGAGCGCTCATCAAGGAGGTGGTGGCTGAAATGAGCGCGTCCGGTCTCGCCCACGATGTAGGATCATACAAGGATGCGCCTCCGGGGTTTCGATTTTGGTGTGGTCCGACTATAGAGAGCGATGATCTTGAACGCGCCCTCCATGGTCTCGAGAAAGTCTGCCTCGAAAGAATAGCCTTATTGAACGACTGAATTACAGGAAGGTTGTACCGATGAAAAAAGTGCTAGTGAGCGATACTCTCGCGCCGGAAGGAATTGAAATCTTCAAAAACGCCCCTGGCATCGACGTCGACGTGATGACAAACCTCACGCCGGAAGAGCTGAAGGGGGTCATCAAGAACTATGACGGACTCGCCATAAGAAGCGCCACCAAGGTAACGGCCGATATAATAGAAAACGCCGACAAACTGAAAGTTATTGGGAGGGCCGGTATCGGTCTCGACAACGTCGATACCTTGGCGGCAAGCAAGCGCGGTATCGTGGTCATGAACACCCCGGGAGGCAATACCATTACCACCGCGGAGCACGCCGTGGCGATGATGCTGGCCCTGGCGCGGAAAATCCCCCAGGCGACCATCTCCATGAAAGAGGAGAAGTGGGAAAAAAACAAGTTCATGGGATCCGAGGTGTACAACAAGACCCTGGGGATCATCGGCATAGGAAGGGTGGGGTCCGTAGTCGCCAACAGGGCGCAGGGTCTGAAAATGAACGTCATAGCCTACGATCCTTTTATTTCTCCGGAAACGGCGGAAAAAGCGGGGGTACGACTCATGGACCTCGACGGGGTTCTCGCGGAATCGGATTTCATTTCCATCCATTCACCCCTTACGGACGAAACACGTGGCCTTATCAACGCGGCGGCCTTTGAAAAAATGAAGGACGGCGTCTATATAATAAACTGCGCCCGCGGCGGCATCATAGTGGAAAAAGATCTTTATGACGCCATCTTGTCGGGCAAAGTAGCAGGGGCGGCCCTTGACGTTTTCGAAAATGAACCCACAAAAAACTTCGATCTCCTGAAGTTGGACTCCGTTATCAGCACCCCCCATCTGGGAGCCTCCACCGACGAGGCGCAGCGGAACGTGGCCATCGCCATCGCCAAGCAAATAGTCGATTACCTGACCCAGGGAGAGATTAAAAACGCCGTCAATTTTCCATCGGTCAGCGCGGAGATGCTGGCCCTCGTACAGCCCCATCTGGATCTGGCCGAAAAGATGGGAAAACTCCAGTCTCAGATCATCTCCGGAGGCACCAGGGACATAGAGCTGGAATACAGCGGCGAAATACTGGACTACGACGTGGCCCCTGTCACAATCTCTTTTCTGAAGGGATTTTTGACACCCATTTTGGGAGACAACGTGAATTTCATAAACGCCCCCGTCATCGCCCGTGAAAGAGGTATCAGGGTAGTGGAATCCAGGAGTTCGCAGACCAAGGATTACACCACTCTCATTTCGTCCCGTGTCACCACCTCCAAAGAAACGTCCCTCTTGGAAGGCACGATCTTCGGAAAACAGGACCCCCGTATCGTCCGAATAAACGAGTTTACCCTCGATGTCATGCCGGAAGGACACATGATTCTCCTTTACAATCGCGACAGGCCCGGTGTAATTGGGAACATCGGCGTCACCCTCGGTAACAACGAGATCAACATAGCTCGATTGAACCTGAGCCGTGAGATGAGCGACGGCAAAGCATTGGTGGTTCTGAGCACGGACAGCGCGGTCTCCGAGGATGCCCTCACCCAATTGAAGAATCTTCCAAACATGATATCCGTAAAACGCATCGAAATATAAGAGCCCTGGAGGTTGATCTTGGCTAACGTGGTAATAGTGGGGTGCCAGTGGGGTGACGAGGGGAAGGGCAAAATCGTCGACCTATACGCCCGGGAAGCGGACGTTATAGTAAGGTTTCAGGGTGGAAACAACGCGGGACATACCCTCGTGGTCAACGGTAAGCAAACGATCCTGCACCTTATCCCTTCCGGGATCCTGCACAAACACAAGATCTGTGTCTTGGGAAACGGCATGGTCGTGGATCCACGGGTCCTTATCGAAGAGCTTGACCAATTGGCGGAACAGGATCTTTCCCACCCGGGGACAACCCTTCACATAAGCGACATCGCCCATGTCATAATGCCCTATCACGGCAAAATCGACAATGCCCGGGAAAAAAAGTTGGGAAGGGGGAAAATAGGCACCACCGGGAGGGGCATCGGTCCCGCCTACGAAGACAAGGCGGCCCGCGTGGGCATCAGGTTTTGCGATTTCGTAAATTCCGAGATCTTCAGCGTCAAGCTTCGCCGCAACGTGGACGAGAAAAACCGATACCTGGCGGGGTTGTGCGATGAAGACCCCGTGGATTATGAGGACATTCTGGAAGAATACGGAGCTTACGCGTCACGATTGAAACCTTACTGTGAAAACACGTCTATCTTGATCGAGCGCTCCATGAAGGCCGGCAGGCATATACTCTTCGAAGGCGCCCAGGGGACCTATCTCGACATCGATCACGGCACTTATCCTTACGTTACTTCTTCGAACACCGTGGCGGGGCAGGCCTGCGCCGGTTCGGGAGTAGGGCCTACCGACATCTCCGAGGTCATCGGTATTTGCAAGGCCTACACCACCAGGGTTGGAAGCGGTCCTTTCGTAACGGAGCTTAAGGATGAAACGGGCGAACAACTCCAGAACCGGGGCCGGGAGTTTGGAGCGACGACCGGCAGGAAACGGCGGTGCGGATGGCTTGATATGGTGATGGTCCGTCAGGCGATCCGGCTTTCGGGAATAACCGGCATCGCACTGACCAAACTGGATGTTCTTACGGGCTTCGACAAAATCAAGCTATGCACCGCTTACAGGGTCGACGGCAAGGAAATCGCCGATTACATACCGAGCAATCTCGGCGAGCTGGAGCGATGTGTCCCCCTTTACGAGGAACTACCCGGTTGGTCGGAAAATATCGGATCGTCCCGGAGCCTGGATGATCTTCCCAGGCAGGCGAGGAGGTTTATCGAACGCATCGAGGAAATAGCCGACAGAAAGATCGTTCTCGTCTCCGTGGGACCTGGACGAAACGAAACCATCATGATACAAAATCCTTTTCGATGAAAACGAGCCACAAGGACGGATCTATCGATATTTCACACACTTCGCGCGAAGGCACCAGGGAGAGAGTCTTGCTCTGCGTCAACGCGGCGTTGAAACGCAAGCCGCACAACCTGGTGGTACTTCGGGTTTCGGAGCTGACCTCTTTCACTGATTATTTTATTATCTGCAGCGGAAACTCGGATCGACAAGTCCAGGCCATCACGGATGCCATACGGGAAGGTCTGAAAGAGGACCACATTCTTCCCGTGGGCGTGGAAGGCGAAAAGGCGGGGCAGTGGGTCCTCATGGATTACGGGGATATGGTGGTCCATGTCTTCTACGAACCTCTAAGAGAATTTTACGATATCGAGGGACTGTGGTCGGAAGCCCCGGTGATGGAAGTGGATGAAGCGGTACGGCACATCAGCAAACTCGATGACGAGATCTAAAGCGAGGGGGGCGCTCTCGGCCCTGGCGGACGTACTTTTTCCACCCTCCTGTCTCGCCTGTGGGGATCTCATAAGAGAGGAAACCGGGGCCGTTTGTTTCTGCACCCCTTGCGGAGAAGGGCTGAACCTCTTGGAACCCCCGATTTGCTCCATCTGTGGAAAGTCCCTGGAAGGCGGTTTCCGGGAGGACACCCAACGACTCTGCGTGGACTGCCTGCTTCGTCCCCCATTCTTTCCAAGGGCGCGGTCGATGGGTAAATACGAAGGCCCCCTCCTCGAAGCCCTTCATCTTTTCAAGTACCGCAAAAATATCACGGCCGGCGAGCGCCTCGCAAAAATGATGTCCCGGTGGGCTCTTGATCTCCCGGACTTGCACGACTTCGATCTCGTAGTGCCCGTCCCCCTCCATCCCGCCAAGCTCAGGAAACGAGGGTTCAACCAATCGCTGATACTCGCGAGGCGAATCTCCCAGACTTGTTCGATCCCCCTCGACGCCACGATCCTCGTGAAGGTCTCGGACGGTGACCCGCAGGTGGAACTCGGCAGGAAAGAGAGAAAGGCAAACGTCCGCAATCGCTTTACACTCTCCAAGGGAAAAAGCGCGTCCGGTTTGAAAATCTTACTCATAGACGACGTTTACACCACCGGAAGCACCGTGGGGGAATGCGCTCGGATACTTCTTAAAGGCGGGGCACGGGAAGCGGCCGTCTTGACCCTGGCGAGGGCGTAAAAGTTTACGGGAAGGAGGAGGGGTCGGAAAATGGAACACAAAATACTCTCCTGGGAAGACCTGAGACAAAAGCTGGACAAGGCGCGGTCCGAGAACAAACGGATCGTTTTTACCAACGGTTGTTTCGATGTTCTCCATATCGGTCACGTCACGTACCTTCGCGAAGCGAAAAGGCTCGGAGACCTGCTGGTCGTGGCGCTGAACAGCGACACCTCCGTCGCCTCCATAAAGGGTCCCTCCCGGCCGATCGTACCTGAAAGGGAGAGGGCGGCCGTGGTGGCGGCCCTCGAAGCGGTGGACTACGTCACCATCTTCCATGAGGACACCCCTCGGACATTGATCGAGTTTCTTAAACCCCACGTCATCGTAAAGGGGGGGGACTGGGCGAAGGAAGATGTGGTTGGAGGAAACCTGGTGGAAGAAGTTGTCATCATTCCCTCCGTGCCCGGTGTTTCCACAACCGACATAATAAGCAGAATCGAGGAAAGGCTTCGAAGTGAAAGATAATTTTCCTTTACAAACATCACCTCTTTGTATATATGGGACACACATTTATCAAGACGACAGGATGGAATCAGCTCTGTTATGACACCTGATCAATTGGAATATTTCAGGAATCTCTTCAATCAAAAAATAGAGGATCTTCTCAAGGAGGCCGAGAAAACTGTCTCGGGCATGACAGGAAGCACGGAAAGCTTTCCCGATGTCACGGATAGGGCCGCCCAGGAGTCTGACCGGGACTTCGAACTGCGGATCCGCGATCGTGAAAGGAAGCTCATTAAAAAGATGAGGGAGGCACTCGAAAGGATAGATAACGGCACCTTCGGTATCTGCTCCTGCGGAAAAGAAATTTCCGAAAAGCGCTTGATGGCACGCCCGGTCACAACTCTTTGCATAGACTGCAAGAAGAAGCAGGAAGAAGAAGAAAAATTGCGGGGCGATTGATCGACCGCCCTCAATCCCGGCCGAGGGCTTTTTTCAAGAAACCCGGCGGCGCTTCCCCTTCGACTACGTGAATGTTGTGTTTTACAACTCCGGTTACGTTTCCCCCTTATGAACCATTAATCATCCCTCAAAAAGGACAGGCGGCGTCGTGTTAGTCAACGTGGCCATCAGCAGGGGGTCAGGGGCGGTTTTCACATACGCCGTGCCCGAGGATCTCCACTCCCCGATATCGCCGGGGAAAAGGGTGCTGGTTCCTCTTGGAACCCGCCGCGCCACGGGATACATAATAGAAATCACCGAAGACCCCCCCCAGAAAAAGCTGAAAGATATCATAGATGTCATAGACGAAGAACCCCTCTTCGACGATGGGGATCTTTCCTTTTATCGGTGGATATCACGGTACTATCTTTACCCTCTCGGCAAAACTCTCGGTGACGTCCTCCCCCCCGGGATAGATGTAAAGAACGACCGTTGGATCACGCTCTTCGACGAACCACGGGAACCCTCCGAAAGGCTCTCGAAAGAACGAAGGCACATCCTGGAGACACTGAAATCATTCCCCGAGGGATGCCGACAGCAGTCCTTGAAAAGGATTTGCCGCAGCGTATCCTTCGATCGCGACCTTTATCACCTGGCAAAAAAGGGATACGTGAAGCTCGAAGAGCGGGTGGGTCGCGCCAAGGTTCAAAAAAAAATGGAGACCCTGGTTCTACCCACGGGGAAGTCGACGGCGGCGCTTCGGCTGACGGAAAAACAGCGGGCCGTAATGGACCTGGTCGCCCGGGAGGCCACTGAAGGAGGCTGCCTCCTCTCCTTTATCGCCCGTGACATCAAAAATCCCTCGCCGACGGTAAAGACGCTGGAACAAAAGGGACTGCTCGAAACGAAGATCATTGAGAAGTTTCGTGAACCGCCGCCGCCGCCGATCTTCAACCATGCCCACGGGGCGGTGGAGCTTAACGAAGACCAGGCCCGGGCGTTGAAGGCAGTAAGGCGGGCCGTGGAAGACAGGAAATACGCCCCCTTTCTCCTCCACGGCGTGACGGGAAGCGGAAAAACAGAAGTCTATCTCGGGGCGATTGAAACCGCTCTGGCATCGGGTGGGAGCGCCCTGCTCATGGTGCCCGAAATCGCCCTCACGAGCCAACTCATAAATAGGGTTCGAAGGCGTTTCGACGATTCTCTGGTTGCGCTTTATCACAGCGGTCTCTCCGAGGGCGAACGGTATGACCAATGGCGGAAAATGAAACGGGGCGCCGCACGGATTCTTATAGGCGCGCGTTCAGCCGTTTTCGTCC
>JAHDRK010000001.1 GCA_018433345.1 Syntrophobacterales bacterium
AAAAAAGCTTGATTCGCCCTTCGGAATCACGGCCGGGGAATATCCCGTCGCAAAACATACGATCCCTTTACCGTTCACCCTTTACCAATAGCCCGCGGCGCAGCAGCCGTGCCTTTTACCCCTTCCCCCTTGACGAGGCCGGCACCCGACCTTATTATTATATAAAAAACACTGAAAGGAGCAGTGAACCATAGCACAGAAGATTCACGGCGTTACCGCCGGCCTCAAGGCCGGTGACCTGCGGGCGCTTGAGAGGTTATACCGCAGGCGGGTCCCCGCGGAACGGGTCGTGACCCAGGAATACGCCCGGGCGTTGACGGAACTGTCCCGGAGGTTGGGACGCCAGGTGGGCGTCATGCTGAACCGCCGGGGAGAAACGGAACTCGTCATCCTGGGCGACAACAGACACATAGTGATTCCCGATCTGGAAAGCCGGATCGGGGCATCCTCGCGCCTCGTCGGCCTCAGGTTGCTCCACACCCATCTAAAAGACGAACCCCTTTCAAGAGAGGACCTCACGGACCTCGCACTGCTCAGGCTCGACATGGTGGCGGCGCTCACCGTGGACGAGGCCGGCCTCCCCGGCCCCATGCACCTCGCCCATCTCGTACCGGAGAATCCCAGGGGCGATTACTGGCTCGTCCTCGACCCCTCCCGGCCGTCGGAGCTCGACCTCGATTTTTCGTCGTTCATCCAGGCCCTGGAAGGTGAACTGGCGCGGCGGCAGGCCCTCAGAAAGGTTGATTCCAGGGATCGGGCGATCCTGGTATCGGTGACGGACGATTCCTCTTTCGACAGTGAGGGATCGTTGACGGAGTTGAAAGAGCTGGCGCGCACATCGGGGGTGGAGGTCTTCGATTCCGTGGTCCAGCGGCGGGACCGCGTGGACCCCCGCTTTGTCCTGGGGCGGGGCAAACTGTCGCAGCTCGAGATGAAGGCCCTCCAGATGGGGGCCAACCTGCTGATCTTCGACCGCGAACTCTCCCCCGGGCAGGCACGCTCCATAGCCGACATGACGGAAATGAAGGTCATCGACCGCACGCAGCTTATCCTCGACATCTTCGCCCAGCGCGCCCATTCCAGGGACGGCAAGATCCAGGTGGAACTGGCCCAGCTCAAGTACATGCTTCCACGCCTGGCGGAAAAAAACACCGCCATGTCCCGCCTCACCGGCGGAATCGGCGGCCGAGGCCCCGGCGAAACGAAGCTGGAAGTCAACCGGCGCCATGTGCGGGACAGGATAAACCGCCTGGAAAAACAGCTCGCCGGCATCCGCCGCGGAAGGATCCAGAGGAGATCCCTGCGAAAGCGGGAAGGGCTGCCCGTTATATCGATCATCGGGTACACGAACGCGGGTAAATCGACCCTGCTCAACGCCCTCACCGGAAGCGACGTGCTCGCCGAAAACCGGCTCTTCGCCACCCTCGACCCGAAGAGCTCGAGGCTTCGATTCCCACGGGACCGTTCCGCCGTCATCACCGATACGGTGGGATTCATACGGGACCTGCCGAAGGAACTCATGGCGGCCTTCCGGGCGACGCTGGAGGAGCTCGACGAGGCGGACCTGCTGGTGCAGGTCATCGACGTGTCCAACCCCGCCTTCGAGGAACAGATGGCAGCCGTGGAGTCGATCCTCGCAGACTTGGACCTGGCGCGAAAACCCATGATCCGGGTCTTCAACAAGATCGACCTCTTTCAAGACCGAGACGCCCTGGAGCACATCCGCCGGCGCCACGACGGCCTGCTCATCTCCGCCCGCGACCCCGGCACCTTCGCCCCCCTCCTGGAACGGCTCGAGCGGTGGATAGATGGGGGGTCAAATCTTTAAACTTGACATTTGGGAAAAAGTAAAAGGGTTAAGGGCGCGGCTGCGCCGCAGGCTATAGGTGAGAGGCCAGAGGCTATTGGTAAAGGGATCGGATGTTTTGCGACGGGATAGGGTGGGTTGGGGTTGAGGGTGAAAGGCTAGGGGCTGGGGGCTAGGGGCGATAGGCAATGGGAGAGGGGTGGAAATCCTGTCGAAGGATGGGACGGCGGAAGCAAGAATATGGAAAAATCGTTTGACTTTTGTGAAATAATCCTGATAGGGTACTGCAATCTTGACAGGAGGTTTGGCATCTACCGATGGCGACTGATTCCGGAAAAGGGAGAGCCCCCTTTGAACGACTGGTAAGCCTCGCACTTCCCCGGCCCACATAGGGGGCCTCGTCATCGAGAAAGAGTATCGAAGCACAAAAACCGAAAGAGGATGAGGCCGCGAAGTTGATTCGCGGCCTTTTGATTTTACGGCGGCACGGTTCGCCACGAGGAGCGGTACCATGAATGAAATAATCTGGCACGGACGGGGAGGCCAGGGTGTGGTCCTGGCCTCGGAGGTTCTCGCCGAAGCGGCATATCTGCAGGGCTACAAAGGTGTCACGTCGGCGCCCACCTTCGGCCCGGAGCGACGTGGAGCGCCGCTGTCGGCATCGACCCGGATCGCCGACGAGCCGATCCGTATCTTTTCCCGGATCGAGAGGCCCCATATCGCCGTCGTTCTCGATGAATCTCTTTTCGATACCATGGACATCGCCGGCACCCTTCGCGAGGGAGGCATACTAATCGTCAATTCCGACAAACCGCCGGAGAGATTTATCCCAGGAAAGACGAACTCCATCCGGGCGGCCACGGTGGACGCCGTTTCCATCGCCCGGGAATACAGGCTTTTCGTTGGAGGCGCGCCGGTGGTCAACACGCCTCTCCTGGGGGCCCTGGCCCGCGTCTGGAATGGAATCGAGATGAGAAACATCGAGCGGGGGATGGGCTTCAAGATGTCGCCGCCGGCTGCCTACAATAATTTCCAGGCCGCCAGGAGCGCCTTCGAGAGGACCTTGGTGAATGGAGGCGAAGGCCGTGAAGAATAAAAATAACGTAAAAGGCGACACGAATATCTGCGGGATCTGCATGCCCACCGTGGGAGAAGCAGGCAGGACGGGCGACTGGAGCGAGATGAAACCGGAGATAGATCAAGAAAAGTGCACCCCAGCCGTGAAGGGCAAGGCGGCCTGCTTCCTTTGTTGGCTTTACTGTCCCGAGGGGGTCGTGTCGATGACCGTGCCCGTCACCATCGATCTGGATTACTGCAAGGGCTGCGGGATCTGCGCCGAAGAATGCCCTCCCAAGGCAATCCGCATGGTAAGGAAGGAGCGCGCCCATGAGTGACGTCCGCATCATAACGGGTAACGAGGCGGCGGCGCTGGCGGTTACGCTTTGCGAACCGCAGGTGCTGGCGGCCTACCCCATAACCCCTCAGACCAAGATAGCGGAACTCCTTTCGGAATACACGGAGAAGGGTATCCTGAAGGCGGAGTACGTGCGGGTGGAAAGCGAGCACTCGGCCCTATCGGTTCTTATCGCCGCGTCCACCGCCGGTGCCCGCACATTCACGGCTACCTGTTCCAACGGCCTGCTGTACATGCACGAGCAGTTGCACTGGGCGGCCGGGTCGCGCCTTCCCATCGTCATGTGCTGCGTAAACCGAGGCGTGGGCGCCCCCTGGTCCATTTTCAACGACCAGCAGGATGCCATGTCCCAGCGCGACACGGGCTGGATACAACTTTACTGCCGCGACAACCAGGAGATAATCGACACGGTGATCCAGGCGTACCGGATCGCCGAGGAGGTCTATGTCCCCGTCATGGTCTGTTACGACGGATTCATCCTTTCCCACACCATGATGCCCGTGGAAGTGCCCAAAGGGGAAGAAGTGAAGGGGTTCCTGCCCCCATACAGGCCCCATACCTTTCTCGATCCCGAAAGGCCCTGCACAATCAACCCCGTCTTTTTCCCCTGGCGCCGGGAAAACGCCGAAGGCGTGCTCTGCGACGGTTACATGGAGATGCGCCGAAAACTACAGAATGGCCTGGAAAGGGCGAAGGGGGTGATCGCCGAAACAAGCCGGGAATATGCCGAACGTTTCGGCCGTGACTGCGGGGGGCTCATATGGACGCACAGGACGGAGGACGCGGAGTTCATAATGACAGGCATGGGATCCATAGCCGCCGAGACCACACTGGCCGCGGACCTGCTCCGGGAAGAGGGCGTCCGAGCGGGCGTGGTGGGCATACGTTCATACCGCCCCTTTCCGAAAGAGGCGTTGGCGCAGGCGATGGGCGGGGCGAAACTGATCATGGTCCTCGAAAAGTGCCTGAGTTACGGCTACGAAGGCGGCGTGGCCTCCGACCTGAAGGCCGCGCTGTACGGAACGGGCGTGGACGCTCCGGTTGTCGGCGTCATCGCCGGCCTGGGGGGACGTGACGTGAGGATCGACGACATGCTCACCGCGGCGAGAGAATCGCTGGAAGGTCTAAAATCGGGGCAATGCGGCAATCGAACCCTGTGGCTCAACTGCCACGGAGAGGAATAGGGATGCAGGACAATATCTTCAAGGTAAACGAAAAGGAATATATCCTACCGGGCAGCCGTGCCTGCCAGGGTTGCGGCCTTTCCATAGCCTACCGCTTCATTCTCAAGGCACTGCGGGAAAACACCATAGTGAGCATTCCGCCAAGCTGTCTCTGTGTGTTGCACGGGTTATATCCATCCACATCAGTTATCGTTCCGGCCATAAACAGCGCCTTCGCCTCCAACGGGGCCTCGGCATCGGGACTGGTGGCCGCCCTCAAGGCCCTGAACCGTCCCGATATGACCGTACTGGCGCTGTCCGGCGATGGGGGAACCTATGATATAGGTATCCAGTCCCTCTCGGGCGCAGCCGAGCGGAATACGGATTTCATTTTCGCATGCTACGACAACGAGGCCTACATGAACACGGGAACCCAGCGGTCGGGCTCCACGCCCCTGGGGGCCGTCACCACGACGACTCCGGTGCTTACCAAACAGGAACACAAGAAAGATTTCATCAGGATCATGGAGGCCCACAACATCCCTTACATCGCGACCGTCTCACCCGCATTCCCCATCGACCTATACGACAAGTTCGTCAAGGCGGACAGGATCAAGGGGACCCGCTACATCCATATCGACACGCCCTGCCCTCCGGGATGGGGATATCCCACGAAGGACACCGTCAAGATAGGGAAGATGGCTGTGGAGACCTGCATGTTCCCCCTCCTGGAAATCGAGGACGGAAAGCTGCGGCTCACGGGCAGAAGCAAAACCCTGGCCGAGAAGGGCAAGAAGCCCCCCATCATCGAATACGTAGAGCGGCAGATGCGGTTTCGCAAGATGAGCATAGAACAGCTCAACCAGCTCCAGGCCTGGGTGGACCGCCGCTGGGACGACTTGGTAAGGCGGGCGGGGGATTAATATAAGGGTCAAGTCTGCCCTTGACTCATTAGGTCAAGTCTGCCCTTGACTCATTATGCGCCTTCTCAGCGTGGAAACCTTGCGTGACAAATCACGGTCCGAGTCCATTCGGATTTTGAATCTCTCAATGACACTGCTTACCGTGCTGTAACTTTCGATATCGAACGCCTTTCCGATGTCTGTTAACGGATCACCCCTGAGTTGCCGGAACAAATAGATCGCCATGTTCCTGGCCTCATTCATCGTTCCGCGCCTGGAGTGAAACAGCTCGGACCTGTCTGTCTTGTAAAAACCGCAGACCGCATCGATGATTCGTTCCCCATCCGGCGCAAGGCTTTTGGATTCCGGAACCTCCATATGCCGCTTTTTCATGAAAAATGTCTCTTTGATCCTGTCGATAAACAGATTGTCCCCCAGAACCGATGGCAGCTTTTTCAGATTCATGATCCGCAGAAAGGATTCGTCTTCATCTTCCGCCATGAATGCGCGGTACCTTTGTACCTGTTGCCCCGGCTCCTCGCTGATCATCGACAAGATGAATCGCTTGTGAAGCCAGTTCCACTTTCCGGCATTGGAGAGATATCCCTGATGACTCGAATACTCGTATTCTTCCGCCCGACGCACCATACCCGCCCGGATTGGATTTCTGTGGATGTATCGCACCAGGTGCAACAGATAGCTGTCTTCATCCACCAGAACAGCCTTGTAACGCCCACGGAAAAGTGGACCATCAAGGCCATGGGCGGCATTGTACCTTTGGGTATAAACGCCGTTGATGTGACGCATGCAGCGGGACAGATTGCCGGCCGGTGTCTGAACCAGCAGGTGGTAATGGTTGGACATCAGGCAATATGAACTGATTCTCAGAGAAAACAATTCGATGCCTTCGTGCAGAATATCCATGAAGAGACGATGGTCATCCACTGTATGAAATATCGTCTCTCCCCGACGCCCGCGGTTCATCACATGATACCAGGCATCGGGATATTGTATTCGCAGGGGGCGTGACATAATCAGGTAAGTAGCAAAACTTCAGAAATGAGTCAAGGGCAGACTTGACCCCTGACTTCTTCAAAGCGATGATCAAGAGAGAAAATAGTGTGCCTATAACGCGTCAATGCGAACTCTTGGAGCTTTCCCGATCGGGTGTGTATTCCACCCCGGTTCCGGTCAGCACGAGGGATCTGGAGCTGATGCGTCAGATTGATGAGATTCATCTGCAGTGTCCCTTCTACGGCAGCCGAAAGATTCGCAACGAACTGTGGGCGAAAGGGTATGATATCAGCCGTGACAAGGTACGTCGTTTGATGCGTCGCATGGGGATCGAGGCGTTGTACATCAAGCCGAGATTGTCAATAGGCCATCCTTCACATCCGATTTATCCGTATCTGTTGCGAGGGCTTGATATCACCCGTCCCAACCACGTATGGTCTGCCGATATCACGTATATTCCCATGGAACGAGGGTTTTGTTATCTGGTAGCCGTTATGGACTGGGCGAGTCGGATGGTCCTCTCCTGGCGGCTGTCGAATACGTTGGACAGTGCGTTTTGTGTGGATGCGCTTGAAGAAGCTCTCTCCACATATGGGTGCCCGGATATTTTCAACACCGATCAGGGCAGTCAGTTTACCTCAGAGGCATTCACGGATGTCCTTCGCTCTTATGACATCTCCATCAGCATGGACGGTAAGGGTCGATGGATGGACAATGTCTTTATCGAACGGCTCTGGAAGAGCGTCAAGTACGAAGATATCTATCTGAAGGCATACGGTTCAATGAAAGAATTGAAGAAAGGGCTTACCGACTACTTTCAATTCTACAACGAGAAACGGTGGCACAATTCATAGCCGGTCTGGCAAAACTGGACAGGTGCATAAGTGATAAAACTGCTCTATAGTGACTCTGCAAGGGCTGCAGTAGGTAACACGGTGCAGCCCTGTTAACATAGCATGAAATAATTTAGCTGTATGAGTAATGAGAGTAATGTGACTGGTGAGATCTGTGTGATACGTGTGATTGATGTGAGTAATGGTATGCCAGCTGACTATATTCGCCTGTAAATCTTGTAATTGCATGCTCAAGATATAGAGGTGATTGCTCATGAATGGAAGATATTTTCAAAGATAAGTCATTAATATTCTTGGCGTCACTGGGGCTAGCACCGATACCGATTAAGACGCCAATGCCACCTATGAAAGCAAATATTTTATATATAGCCTTCATTTCCTAGCCTCCTCATTCTCAGCGAAAACTTTATTATTATATTACCACCTATGCTTCTTATATACAAAATATTTTGATCCGTCAATTTTTTTCTAACCCATGGCCACAAGATTATAGTAGTCCGTTATTACTCAACTAATTGGCCTAATATGCTTGCTCATTACATCTCCGGAAGTTTCAAAAAAACCGCAACAATTTTCCTTTTCACGGCATCCTTCGCATTCTTTTCGATAGACATTTTTCCAGCTTGAGATTGATTTTCTAGCAAATGACCTTGTTTTCTGAGATACTAAACAAAGTGGGTGATTATAAACAGAGACACGTAGAAGACCTCGATGTAAGTAACGAACTGCTTCCTCTAGACTCTCTTGATAATCGAAGGGATCAATCCAAACTTTTTCTTTGTTCTTGAGAGCTAGACCTGTCATCTCTAAAGCCATGAAAGTGACGTGATCCACAAAAGGAAAATTTCTGTATATGTACCAAGCTATTTGGGGAAGACGATATGCGTTAAGACGGCTTACCACACATCG
Source organism: Syntrophobacterales bacterium (assembly GCA_018433345.1). Taxonomy (GTDB): domain Bacteria; phylum Desulfobacterota; class Syntrophia; order Syntrophales; family UBA2210; genus MLS-D. The sequence goes on from JAHDRK010000001.1 coordinate 8,064, forward strand.
AATTTCTATTCTTTGATAAAGTTTTGCCAAGTTATATAACCCCCGGTTAGTTTGAGCAAAACTACCCGGGCTTTGGACAATGAAGTCATGTAAATCGTCAACATCCGCATGAAGTGATACGCAGTGCATTAATCTATTTAGATTGAGTTGCGCAATTTCCTTTGCAAATTTAAAGTCGGCATATTTTTTCCCATTTGTGAGCAAGATTATTGATGCTTTCGGTGCGGTCCGAGCGCACTGATCTAAGAAATCGATAAATCGCTTGCCCAATAGAAGTGGCTCCCCTCCAGTTAAACATATTTCTCCTGAATAATTTTTATCAATAAGTTTCAGTGTTTCAAATGCAATTTCGAGATGTTCAAATGAGTCCTTTTCTGGGGGTTGAGGACACATTAAACAACGACAATCACACGCTGTCGTTAGAAGGAATGCATTGTTTTGATTATTTCCCTCCCAGAGGACGCTCACGGTCCCATCGACCTTTATCATCACGATATCACCTTCGTGAAGTAGCTGCAGATCATGTATGGACAGTCCCGATATGGATGAGGCCTCCTGAGATGATGACACGTCTTTGCAAATAGTTGCGATATATCCGAAATCAGACTGTTTTTTAGTTTCGGTAACAAGTATTGATTTTCGTCTAGAAAATGGATTCTTTCTCGTCTTGAGTACTCGACCGATTATTGACGTCTTGATGTTGGTGGGAGTTCCCTGGATGCTAAGCAAGTCTAACTTCCTCCAAATTCCTTTGTGTTATCCAAGACCAGAATACATCTATGACATCATGGTTATTCTGATCTAGCAAGTTAAAGAGGGTATCGAACATCCCCATGTGCTTAAGACAAAAATTGCTGCTCGGTTGATTGCCCACGATGTCTCCAAACTCCAGATAATTTCTGATAGGATCAGCGCCACAATAAGGTCGATATACACAGTTAGAACAACCAGGTATAATCTCCAAGCAAGATTTTTTAACGATTTCATTCACAACTATTCCGTTGAAAATGTCATGATACGAATGTTCCAATACGTTACCCATCCAAAACCTATAATCTCCCATTCTTGCTAGCATTCTTGCTTCGTCAGCCGGATATACATCTCCATTGTAATCATAAATAGCGCCAGAAATTCCTGCGCCAGAGGGAGATTGTAAATCTACAAAACCTGTTGCAAACGGCGTCAATATTCGGCTGAGCAAAAGAGTCGTGTAATATTCAACGAACCTAATGCCCTTTAGATTCAGCATTATAATGTATTCCAATGCTTCGCGATATGACGCAACAAATTTCTCCATTGGGTAATCTACATTTATTGCGTTAATTGCTGCTAATCCATATGGATTGAGTGATCGGAGAAAAATGCCATCAAAACCTAAGCGGATATATTCGTCGATTACTTCTTTGATTCTTCCACACGTTGAACGCGTAAACGTCATCAAAGCAGAAACGCGATTCTTTCCCAATTCATCTTGAACAAGCATCAGTTTGTCTACGAAAAGATCATGGCTACTTTTCCCATTTCTTAGTTTACGCTGCATATTGTGCAGTTTTTGGGGCCCATCTAATGATGTTGAAATGTATATTTGATTGTCTCTAATATACTCTAAATGATCACGATTTATTAATGTGAGATTTGTGCAAACAACAAATTCTAGTACTTTCTTGAATGTCCTGTTCAATTCTTTTGCGTAATCAACAACAGCTTTAATGATCGTCCAATTTAGAAGTGGCTCTCCACCCTGAAACTCTATTTGAATGACTGGTGAAGGAGACTGAAAGATATAATCTACTATTTTTTTAGCAACAGAGGGGCTCATGTCATATTTGTGAGCATCTTGATCTTCACACGAAACTTGACAGTATTCACAGCGATGATTGCAGCGAAGCGTTATCACCATCATATGTAATGCAGTGAAATTACTCAAGTATCTTTTTCGAGTTCGATACTTTGTTGCCGCCATATCTATTGTAAGGTCTAAATCATTGCCTGCGATAAAATGCTTGCTCTTTAGGTCTTGCATTGTGGTTGAAGAGTTTGATAGAGAGTAGGAAATAAGAGAGTTAAAATCTTCAGAGCTAATATAATGATATTCCCCTGTTTCATTTACAAGGAGTATTCTAGCATTAGGTTTTCTTTTAAACCAAAAGGGTAAAATAGTGTATGGACGACGATCTGCATTATTCTTCATTAGTGGATAAATCCTCCGTAGGCTTGGAGATCGGCGAGAATGCTTGTTTCACAATGAGATTTCTCAATGAACCATAAGCTTTTTCAAGATCAAGTCTGATCTGCTGATCTAAAACTTCATTGCAAAAATTGAGTCTTACATCTTCAAGATTATCATTACTTGTTTTTTGCTGAAAATATACGCCCACATGATTGGCATCTACATTCCTTATTATAATATAAAATGTTTTTGTAAATTTATGGGCTGCCATAAATACTGCCTCTTTTTGGTAAAGCTCTTTCTCTAAAATCAAAGCAATTTTGCCTTCCCCCTGCTCAATAGTTATTCCCTGTGGCAAAGTATTCATAATATTTGTCTCTCCTTTTAACTATTAATATCAATATCTTATGGGGGTTGTCAACGGTCGTTTAAAAGTGAGCCATTTTCGGTCGTGAAAAGTGAGCTACCCTGTCTTCATGACTGGCCCATTTCCAGCCCCTCCTTTCCAGTCTTCCCGCGGAGCCTGTAACTGTTGCCGCGTATGTTGATAACCACACTGTGATGGAGCAGGCGGTCCAGGAATGCCGTTACGATGACCGGATCATGAAACAGGTCGGTCCAGTCGGAGAAGGCTTTGTTGGAGGTGATAACGGTTCTGGCCTTCTCTTACCGATTGGCAATGAAACGGAAGAAAAGATTGCACTCCTCTCTGTCGATCGGTGTATAGCCAACCTCATCCACGATCACCACCGCCGATTTATTGTAGCCTCTTCCTCTGCCTTTGCGCTCGGCATTATGATCTTTTTTCAGCTTTCCGATCAGGTCCTCCATGGTGGTAAAATAGATGCTCAGGCCGGCCTGGCAGGCCTTGAGGGCGAGCGATACGGCCAGATGGGTTTTCCCCACGCCGGGTGGTCCCAGGAAGATGACGTTGCCTTTCTGCTGGATAAAGGTCAGATCGAAGAGGGACAGCACCTTCTGCCGATCCAGTTTCGGCTGAAAGGTGAAATCGAACTCGTCTATGCTCTTGATAAAAGGAAGTCCCGATAGCTTCAAGGATGTTTCCACCCGGCGCTGTTCCCGGTAGCCAACCTCTTCTTCCAGAAGATCATCGAGAAAGGAAAGATAGCTTTTGCTCCCGTGCTCCGCCATCTGAACTACCTGTTCCAGAATCTCTCCCATCCGGGGAAGCCTCAGCCGCGTCAGGCTGGTCTGGATACGATCAAGGACCAGGGTATCGCTCATATCCGCACCTCCCCAATCAAGGAGTCATACACATGGGGCGAACGGATCTCAACATCCATGTCATAGAGGGGTTTCAGCGGGCTGATCGTACACGTTGCCCGAGCTTTGCCCCGTTTACCGTGGCTGTACTTCCGCCAGTTCATCTCGCGATCTTTCTTCAGCGCTTCGTAGAATCTCTTGTCCTGAACCAGATTGCCTTTGCCATTAGGGATCTCATAGGTCACAATCAGACGATCATCCGCGAAGATCCTCATGGATCTTTCTTTGACGCGCAGAACAAGAGCTCGCCCCACCAGGGTATGAGGAACGACATAGCTGTTGCCTTCAAAACGGACCGTGCAGTCTTTGTTGACCGTGCGGTAGATCCGCCAAGAGGTGTCGAACGCCTGCGGCGGCAATACCTGCAAGTGGGGCCGCTCCCGCTCGAACCGTTCCGAC
>JAHDRK010000027.1 GCA_018433345.1 Syntrophobacterales bacterium
ATGTAAAACAAAATAGATACAGGCCTCCAGTGCAAGGTATATAAAGGGCCACAAAAATAATATCACAAGGAGCGCTTTTTATGGTCGACGTGACATTCCTCGGGGCAACCAGATCCGTTACGGGATCGAATTTTCTCATCGAAACGAAGGAAGGAAGACGTGTCCTAATCGACTGCGGTCTTTTTCAAGGCAGCGCCCTCATCGAAAGCAGAAACAGGGGGAACTGGGGGTTCGAACCATCACAAATCGACGCGCTGATCTTGACACACGCCCACATTGATCACAGCGGCCGTATCCCGCTTCTCGTCAAAAACGGGTTCAGGGGACCGATCATCACCTCACCTCCCACCACCGATCTCTGTGAGATAATGCTCCTTGATTCCGCCCACGTACAGATCATGGAAGCCCAATGGAAATCCAACAAGAACGCCCGCCGCGGTGAAAAACCGGTTGAACCTCTTTACACCATCGACGACGCCGGCTTAAGCCTCCGTTTTCTAAAGCCCACCGAGCGCGATCGGATCTTTACCGTAACCGAGGGAATCGAGTGCCGCCTCCGAAATGCCGGGCATATCCTGGGTTCATCCATAGTGGAATTATGGATCAAGTGCGGCGAAGACAAGATAAAGCTCCTCTTCTCCGGAGACCTGGGCAACAAGAATCAACTAATCGTCAAGGATCCCGCCGAAGTAGAAGAAGCGGATTACCTTTTTCTTGAATCCACTTACGGGGACAGGCGTCATCGGTCGTTCGACGAGAGCAAGAAGGAGTTGCTTGAGGCTATCAATTACGCCGTCTCTCATGGAGAAAAAGTCATAATCCCGGCCTTTGCACTGGAACGGACCCAAGAAATCTTATACCTGTTAGGTGAGTTTTATCGGGAGGGTTTACTGCCCCATATCCCCGTCTATCTCGACAGCCCCCTTGCCATAAAGGCCACAGAAATATTTCGAAAACACAAGAAATACTATGATGACGAGGCCCGCGCTATCGTCGAGCAAGGGTTTGACCCCTTCGACATGCCTCTTCTTAAGTTTACACCCACTGTGGAAGAATCAATCGCCATAAACCGTAAGGCGGGACCCGCCATCGTTATATCGGCCAACGGCATGTGTACGGCGGGAAGAATAAAACACCACCTGAAGCATAATCTTTGGAGACCGGGTTCGAGTCTTATAATCGTGGGATATCAGGCCGAGGGCACCACCGGGCGAAAGATCGTTGACGGTGCAAAAACAGTCAGGATATTCAGGGAAGAAGTTGCCGTGAAATCCAGGGTCTTCACAATCGGCGGTTTTTCGGCTCACGCAGATCAGGGGGGTTTGCTTGAGTGGGTTCGCCCTCTCAAGAACTCTAATCCCCGTGTTTTCATCATTCATGGCGAACTGAAAGCCGGCGAGCCTCTCGCAAAACGCATCGAGGAGGAAATTGGATTGGATGCTTATATTCCAGAATGGAAGGAATCGTTAAACCTTACCCCTCGCCGCGACATCATCCCCCTTCGGCCGCCTGAACGCACCCCGGAAATCATGCGTGACGAACTTCTTGAACAGATGGCACTCGTGGAAGAACGGCTCGCGCTGTTGCGCGAGAACCTGGCTTATGCCGACCTCGACGAAAAGACCGTCCGCAACCAACTGGAAAAACTAGAAAGGATCAAGCTGGAATTGGAGGGTTTGTGGGCCGAGGGGATCGTTGCCGGAGAGGCGGGGGCTACGGCTGATTGATGTAATTTCAAAGGAACGAAGGGGCTGAAGTGTACGTTATATCTACTTGACTTTCGGTCAGTAGTTTTGTAATTGATTATAGGAATTGAATCTCGGAGGATTTTCTCGGTAACACACACCAAAACAAAGGCTGACCGATGGCACTGGAAACAATTTGTGGAACTTTTGTAACGTTATTCCACGTAGGCGGGAAAGATTACAGGTCTCTTTCCCGCTTTTTTTTGGACATGGGTAACAGGTGGAACCAATACAAAATAAGGAGGTAGCACTATGGGTTTTGAAAACATCCTTTATGAAAAACAGGACTACATCGCCACCCTAACGCTAAATCGTCCTCCGGCAAACTCCGTCAACCTTGCCACGCTGCTCGAAATCGAAAAGGCGTTGGACGATGCCGAAGAGAGCAAGGATGTTCGAGTTCTGATAGTCACCGGTGCCGGGGAAAAGGGGTTTTCCGCGGGGTTCGACGTTTCCGACGCGGCCAATGCGGACAAGACCGGTCCCAAGGGACAGGAACTCTGGACGAGGATTGACCGGTTTACGAAGCCCGTCATCGCCGCTGTCAATGGCTACGCCTTCGGCGGCGGTTGCGAACTGGCCATGGCTTCAACGTTCAGGGTGATGGTGGAAACCGCCAAGATAGGCCTTACGGAGTTGAATCTCGGGATAATCCCCGGCTGGGGCGGAACGCAGCGTATGCCGCGCATTCTCGGCAAATCGAAAGCCCTTGAAATGATTCTCTTCAGCAAGCGCATCACCGCCCGGGAAGCCCTCGATATCGGTCTCGTGGATCGCGTATCCAAGGAGGGCGAATTGATGAAGGACGTCATGGAAATGGCGACATTTCTGGCCAAACGTCCCCCCCTGGCTGTACAGGCCGTAATGAGAGCGGTAAATATAGGATTGGAAAAAGGTATAGAAGAGGGAACCAAGGCGGAACTGGAAGGAACATTAATAGTCTCGAAATCCAAGGATGCAATTGAAGGATTTACGGCATTCATGGAAAAACGGGAGCCCAACTTCAAAGGCGAATGATCCGAGAAGAAAAGGAGAAGACCAATGAAAGCTGAAGATGTCAAAAAAATAGCCATGATCGGCGCGGGGGACATGGGTCACGGTATCGCAGCCTGTTTCCTCCAGGGCGGCTATCCCGTGGTCCTACGGGATATCAAACAGGAGTTCGTTGACAGGGGTGTCGAGGGTATAAAAAAGAGCTTCGGCAGATTTGTGGAAAAGGGAAAGATGACCCAGGAGGCCTTCGACGAGGCCATGTCACGGCTTAGCACGGCGGTGGACCTCGAAGAAGCGGTCAAGGACGCGGATTTCATCATAGAGGCGATCCCCGAAATCGTGGACTTAAAAAAAAGCGTCTTCGCAGAGCTCGACAAGTATGCGCCCAAGCATGCCATACTGGCTTCAAATACTTCGAACATAAGCATCAGCGAGATAGCTTCCGCCACCAACCGCCCCGACAAGGTGATAGGCTACCATTTCTTCAACCCGGCGATACTGATGAAACTTGTGGAGGTAATCAGGGGCGACAAGTCCTCCGACGAATCGATCCAGGTCGGCTACGAACTTGCAAAGAAGATCGGCAAGGTACCGGTCATAGTGGAGAAAGACTCCCCCGGTTTCATCTACAACCGCGTCAATGAACCCACGCTCGCGCTGCTTTCCCGGATTCTCCAAGCGGGCAGTCCCAAGCCGGAAGAGTTCGACGCGGCACTGAAACCCTTCATGCCCATGGCGCCTTTCGAATTGCTCGACTTCGTCGGCATAGACATCGCCTACCATGGTCTAGAATACTTCGCCCAAGTGCTTTCTCCCGATTACAAGCCAACACCCGCCTTGAAAGCGATGGTTGAATCGGTAAACCTCGGTAAGAAAACGGGAAAGGGATTCTACGATTGGTCACAGGGGCGTCCGAAGATCGATACCTCAAAGGCAACCAAGGAGTTCGACATAAACCACCTCATCGCGCTTCAGGTAAACGAAGCAACTAAGCTTCTCGAGGAGGGCGTCTGCAATGACCCAAAACAGATAGACCTTGCCATGGCTAACGGGGGAGGCTCACCCTTCGGTCCTTTCGAACTCGCCAAGGGCATCGGCTATGATGTATTGAATAAAAAGCTTGAAGAGTTATATGACAAGTTCAAGCTCGACATCTTTAAACCAACGAAGACCATGAAGGAAGGGAATATACAGGTGTGATGGAAAAGATAGGTGAAAAGTGAAGGGTTGGCGGTCAGAGAAAGAAGGGACGAGGGACAGGGACGATACCCTGTCCCTTTCTTGTCTTCACAGAAATCATTTCATCCTCCCTGCAAGCCAAAGGGAACCGACAGACCAGAATGACCGGCCGAACCTTTCACATCCTCCCTTACCCGTAATCCTTTCACATCTATCCCCTGCATCTCACCTTTTACCCCGTACACCGACCTCTAAATCACAACCTTGATACAACCATGCGCGCTGAGGCGGTTAAAGATATCCATCCGATCTTCCTCACCGGCTACTTCCACCTCCACATGAAAGGAACAGTAACTCCCCCCGGCGCTAATTCTCGAAAAAACCACCTTGCACGGCCGCTCCTGGAGCACTTCTCCGACGGCCCGGTTCACAGCCTCCCTCTTTGAACCGATTACAGTGTATGCCCACGTGCAGGGATACACTATCTCCGGTTTACCCGACCTTTCTCCTGGCATCGGCTCCTCTCGCGGCATTTCGCAATCGGCAATCCTATTCCAAACGGCTGTTCACAAAGTCCCAGTTTGCCAGGTTCTTCAGCACCGCCTCCAGGTAATCGGCGCGTCGATTCTTGTAGTCAAGGTAATAGGCATGCTCCCATAGGTCTATCGTGAAGAGCGTCTTTATCCCCCTGGCAATGGGTGTATCGGCATTCGCCGTTATCGTAATTTCGATACGGTCCCGCGGCATCACGATCCATGCGTAACCGCTTCCAAAGACACCCATGGCAATCGTGTGAAATTGTTCAAGAAATGATTCAAAGCCATCGAAGGCATCATCGACCAGCTCCGCAAATCTCCCCTGTGGATGACCGCCCCCACGCGGTTTAAGGCAATTCCAGTAAAAAGTGTGGTTCCATACCTGGGCCACGTTGTTGAACAATACCGCTTGGGACGGATCGTCTACAATTTTTTGCAGAATCGTCTCTATGGGATCGTTTTGCATATCCGTTCCATCGAGCAGTTTGTTCGCATTGGCTTCGTATGCGGCGTGATGTTTGCCGTAATGGTAGTCAACCGTCCGCCCGCTTATGAACGGCTCAAGGGCGCCTTTCTCATAAGGAAGATTCCCCCTACTTATACTCATCCCTTCACCTCCTTACAGTCTACCATGATTCCCCTACCTGGAATAAATCCAACTTTGCCTCCGAGTCTCTTTTTAATGTCCCTCCGGTCTTATCTTAATCCGCCGACTTTCAGCCATTCACCCTTTCCCCTCCTCTATCTCGTTCTCACCGGGCTAATTTCCCTTTCCCCCGGTGACAACTTCACTAACTTATATCATTCAACCATAATTTGTGTCTATCATGCACGTAATCGAGGCGCACAAATCCTGTGAAAATACCTCGGATCAAGGGTCGGTTCGGCCTGATTGCCAGCGCGGTCACGTGGACAAGAAAGGTAAGAAAGAAAAAAAGAGAGAAAACATTGTGCACCCAAGTGGCGGTAAGCGCAAGGATATAGGGCAACTGGGGGTTTACCAGATTATCATACGTTTTGACGAGACCCGAAAATATGAGCATGGCGATTATGAAGGCCATCCCGGCGTAGGCGATACGCTGTTCCGGCAGGTATTTGTGAAAAGGCGGCTCTTCGGCCTTTCCTATTAAACTTTTGATTACCACAATCGCGGCCTTCAAGTCGCCGCGCCTCGGAATCAACCCGTTATGGCCGAGAAGTCCGTGGTAAAAAAGGTGAAAAAAGGCAACCGCCACAAAAAGAATCGCCGCTGCATAATGAATGTACAGGACGACGAAGAAGTCTCCGGCCCAGGTAACACTGGGTATTTCAGTAACGTAATATCTGCGGCCGAGGGGAAGCTCCAACAGACCTGAAGCCAGGAGGATTAACCCTGAAAGCGCCAGTACCCAGTGTTCCACAAGTTCCACTGAACCATGCCTCCTTACAAGCCCCCCCTCTTCGTACACTCGATCAGTCACCACCGCCATCCCCGCCCCTTCCCTTCACAGCGACAAGTGCCGCCGCAGCAAGACCAGCGCCCATGCCTATCACCGGAGACAAGAGTACCGAGGACTCCAAGACCGACGCCTTTTCGAGATGACGCTCCACCTGCGCCATGTGGGGCCGCCCTGGCCCACTGTCAATGGCATCGTTTACCTTATCGAAAGAGACAGGCGACAGGTAAATGGTCCCCGTTCCCCCGTTTTCACGCATTCCATAGAGATACCCTCCTACCTGAGCCGCCCTCCGAATGGCTTCCATCTCTATGTCTCGTTTCTGGCCGAAAACCATTGCGAAACGATGGCAGGCTTCCACGCAAAGAGGCAACCGGTCATCCCGAACGCGGTCGTAACAGAGGTCACACTTGAACATGACGCCGTTTCCTGCAAGAGTCGGAACAAGGTCCAGGTAGATGCCTATCCCGGACTGCCGCTGCGGAATCTCCCAGGGACAGACATCGCGGCACTTTGCCCCTCCAAAGCACATGTCGGAATTTATGACCACCGCACCGTTTGAATGCTTATGATTGGCCGTAAAGGGGCAGATCGTGGCGCACGGTGGGTTGTCGCAATGCATGCACCTTCGCGGAACATAAATGGTTCTTTCTCCCCCGTCGCCATCTATAATGTCAACTCTCTGGATATACAAATGGGTGTAAGGTGTCAGACGGTCAAGGACGTCTTTTCTATTCGACCAGTCCTCTATTTCACCCCTCGGGAAGGGTTGAGGAATGGGCTCCACGGGATCGGGAATTCTTTCTATTGCCCTCTGCCTACAGGCCGCGACACACAGGGGAGCGTCCAGGTCGACACAACCGTCGCAGAGATTGCAATCGATCAGTGTCGTCAGGTTTCCAGGGCGCCGCGATTCGACACAACCTGTAAAACCTGCCATTCCTGAAAGAAACAGGGCCCCCGTTGACAGTTTCAAAAAATTTCTCCGAGTCACTTTCGACACGATGTATTCCCCTCTTTGCCATCGAATATCTCTCTCGCGGGCGGCTTTTTAGAAAAAGGAAAGGTTTCTGCTACTTCGTATCCTATAGCTCCATATTTACAGGATGTTCGAAGGCATCTGAGGCAGCGTATGCAATCATTCTGATTTGCACCCTCGTAAAAGCGGACTCCCATGGGACAATTCCGATAACATTCACCGCATCGGACACAGTTGTCTTGGTGATGTACCATCTTGAACAAGCTTACACGATTAAAAAGGGAGTACAGGGCACCCAAAGGGCAGATCACGCGGCAGAAGGGCCTTCGTACATAGATCATCGAAAGGAGTAGCAAGATCAAGATCGCCAGTTTTGCCATGAAAAGCGGACCCCACAGTCCACGTAGTTGTGGCTGCAGAATGAGTAGGGGCAATCCCGCCTCGAGGGTTCCCGCCGGACAGATGTATTTGCAAAACCAGTTTTCGCCGTAACCAAAAAGATCGACCACGATTAGCGGTAACAACACCACGAAAATAGCCAGCACTCCATACTTGACCCATGAAAAAGCCCGGGGGACGTCGATTTTAGGAGAGGGGATCTTGTTGATCAACTCCTGTATAAACCCGAAGGGGCAAACCCAGGCGCAGGGCATCCGTCCCACAACAGAGCCGACAAGACCCAGCGTTCCAACGACATACAGGCCTATTTGGAATTCGCCGCCCCTAAAAGCGGGCCTGACATTGGCAAACATCGTCTGCAACGCGCCCAGGGGGCATGCACCCACGGCGGCGGGACAGGAGGAACAGGTCAGAGCGGGGACACAGACGCTTTTGAGTTTTCCCTGATAAATCGTTTTCGTATAGGGAAATAAAAGCCAGGCGTTCATCAGGGTGGTCGCCGCAATCTGGACCCACCGCCGCACGTCCATCAATCAATCCCCATGCAGCTTAGGCATATGGTAACAGCCTTTTCCCAGACCGCGTCGACTTCCCCTAGATTGACGCCTGCGATCAACAGGAAAATAAATAGGACAAACAGAAAATATGATTTCCGACAGCCATTTTTCTCCTTTTCCATTTAAACCCCTTAACCCCCCGCCCTCCGACCGAAACCTGTCACCGGTCACAGCCCTCGATGAGATTTTTGATTTTCTCCGTTATCTCTTTTTCAGACCAGGCACCGATGATTCGCTCCACCACTCTGCCGTTTTGCATTACTATTTTATATGGAACAAAGGATATATCGAAGGCACGCATCACCCTTTCTCCTCCCCAATAAACGGGATAAGTCAGGTTCATTCGATCTACCATGGCCTGAATTTCCTCCGAATTTCCAAAATCGATTCCGACCACGAAGATGCCGAATCCCTCGTTCCCGTATTTTTCATACATCTTCTGATAGACCGGAAGTTCCTGCCTACAGGCCCCGCAGCGTGAAGTCACTATCGAAATGATGATGGGGCATTCATCCCGATCCGAAAGTTCTTCCACTCCCTTGGGATCTATGTCCATAACCTTGTTTCGCGCCGCGGCCGCACCGTTCGGCCACAAACAGATACAGAAGAAAACAAATGCCAAAATCCATACAATGCTGCGGTCGGTTTTCATGCTCACTCGCTTTCACTCACTTTTCAATTCTTAAGGATTTTAGCTTTACTATAAGCCCTTTTTCTGATCGGGTCAACCGTGGTCAACGGCCGTGTTGTCAACGACCGATAGGCATAATTTTACGATAGCCATGGGATAACAAAAAGGAAACAATCCGACAAATGAATGGATGGCGATATTCTCTATATTATTTGACCACTCTGACCGCCGAATTCAAATCGGTCCCATCTCGGAATCAATCGGCAACGACAAAGACCGCACTGACGGAAAGATCGCGGTCGACGTACATGTCCCTCCGGGGATTATCTTTGGAACCGTCAGTCCATTCCAAAAACCTGTATCCTTTATCAGGGACTGCCTCGACGGGTGTTCCATGTTCTCCCTCTTCAACGTTTTGCACTGTTTGACCACGGATGCTCCCGTTCATTCCCGCCCGGTAGGTCAGGGTATAGGGGATCGCAAAAAAACCCGTCGTAGCCCCTGCGCGGGACAATTCTTCCAACGGTTCGATCTTCATTACACATTTCGAGGAACCGGGACCAGTCACCACCCATTCATAGAATCCTTCATTTCTAAGTCCATCGGCAATAATCTCGAAAGTATCCGGACGCCCTTCCTGGCGTGAAAGCATAATCTTGACATTTCCAGGGATATCACGCGTTTCCCAGTGGATGTTCATAATGCTCCCCACAGTCCAAAGGGAACCGGGTGCCGGGGAGATGATATCCAGATTTCCGGCCCTCACAGCCATAACATGATAGCTGTGAGACTTGAAGTCGCCATTGACGATACCGTCGGATCCCACCCGCCAAGCGGCGTAATTGTTTCCTTCGTAACTCGTAGATGTCCAGTAATAGGATGCCCTCGTCGAACGGCGAAACCAGTACCTGTCTATGGCAAGATTCCCTCCTTCTTCCCTTTCGATAAGCAATGTTTTCATTTCCCTGAGGCTCGGTACCCGCCAATCCGAAAAACCTCCAAAGTTTTTTCCGTTCAATGCCTGAATATAACCATAAATATCGCAAGGACTCCCGGTACATTTCCCTCCGTCGGGAGTCCCTTCGAAACCGCCGTTCGTTTTCGGATCGGGATCATACCAGGTATAGGTATTTTCATAATACCTCAGTCCTTCGACCGCGGTCTTCGCTTCCCAGAGTAGACCGGTATTTCTGTCCATGGTCATTATCCACGGTCCACCCTCGGCAACATGCGCTGCATCATCGGGTAATACTTCACCTCCAAATCCCCCCTTTACATAGGACAAACCGCCGTCACCGGGATCCACTCTTTTTTCCATTGACCCGCCGGTCTCGATTCCCCAAGAGACCCCTGTTTGCATGGTAAGCGAAAGAAGTGTACCGCTTACCGTTGCAAAAACAATTGTCAAAAAAAACAGTGACATTGCCTTGACCAGATATTTCATCCCTTTCTCCCGTTGATTTATCGCTATTCCGTCAGGATGAATCCCCCCTCCCCCGCTGCCGGGGTTGGATCCAAAGAGGCCTTTTCACCAAAACAAAAATCAGAGTTACCGGGTTTGTCGGGGTCCGCTTATAAGAATGGTTGCTGTTTCGCAAAATCTTTTTCTGACAACCGCATATCGAGCTGAGAAATTCATTCAGACAAAAACACGACTTCGGACCTGTTTTCCTTCCGAACGGCGCGTACGTGATAGGCTCCCGATTTACTGCCGTAGTGGTTCACAAGTCCATGATAAAATGGGACTACCCAGGCGAGTGTGCTGTCTAATACATAAGTGGTGGAACTCCAGTATCCGTGGGACATGGTGTTGGGAAACCACCTGGTATCGATTGCCGGATTGTACGTTTCCGTATTGACAAGCGATCCAAGCTCCCGCACGTTGGGCATGCGCCAGTCGGAAAAACCACCGAACTTCTGGACATTGAGGGCTTCAATATAGCTGCCCGTGTCACAGGCGCTCCCCGTGCAGTCGCCCCCGTTCGGAGTACCATCGTAACCGCCGTTGGTCTCAGGATTCGGATCAAACCAAGTGTAAGTGTTGGCGCGATACCGAAGCCCCTCGGTCGCCGTCTTTACTTCCCAGATCAGCCCCGTTTCATTGTCTCGAGTTATTATCCATGGACCTCCTTCATCAACGTGGGCCGCCGTTTCGGGTAGTTCTGAGCCGCCATAACCAAGTTTTGTATAACGTCCAATGGCCTCAGTCTCCTCCACGCTGTTCCATGATACCCATAACCCGCTCTTTTCGCTCCGTTCCCGGCTCTGTCCAGCATCGTTTCCCGCAGGGTCGGCTAAAGCATGACATCCCATACCCAACATTACGCATAAAGAACCGAATAATGCCGCCATTGATAATAAACGCCTCATTGGTCTCCCCCGCTTGTTTCTGACATTACATTTAGATTACCCAGAGAAATTTATATTTTCGGAATCTGTGTCTGAAGGAATTAATCGATAAGAAGCTTTAGCTGTTTATACCCGTTTATATATCGGTTTTTTTAAAATGACCCATGAGGAATGTCAAGAAATATTTCTTGAATATTGCTTACATGATACTGCAACATACCCATTACAAAACGCGGCCGCACAGGATGGGGTATCTACCCATATTTTCCCATCATTACACTAATCTTGACAAAAATGGCTCGAAGTGTAATCAATTTTCTGATCACAATACTAAGTAAAGGAGAAAGCCCTATGTCTGACGTTGTATCTTTTGCAAAAGAAGGCTCAATTGGGTTGATTACAGTCAACAATCCTCCCGTAAACGCCCTTTCCCAGGCGGTGCGCGCAGGGATCAAGGAAAGTGTGGAAAAGGGCATTGCCGATCCCGATGTGAAAGCCATGATCATTCTCTGCGAAGGTCGGACCTTCATAGCCGGCGCCGACATTCGTGAATTCGGCAAGCCACCCATGGAACCCCATCTACCCGACGTAGTTCAGTCAATAGAAGATTCACCGAAACCGATTATTGCCGCCATTCATGGTACAGCTCTCGGTGGCGGCTTGGAAATCGCCCTTGGCAGTCATTTCCGCATTGCCCATTCCAGCGCCAAAGTCGGTTTACCGGAAGTAAAACTGGGGCTTCTGCCGGGAGCCGGCGGAACCCAGCGCCTTCCCCGCGTTGCGGGCGTAGAGGCGGCACTTGAAATGATCACCTCGGGTGATCCCGTTTCGGCGGCAAAAGCCAAGGAAATGGGAATTATCGATGAAATCACCGAGGGCGATTTAAAGAAGGCGGCAATCGCTTACGCAAAACGCGTTATCGACGAACAGCTTCCCCTTCGCCGCGTAAGCCAACTGGAAGCCAAGCTCGATACCCCGACCGTCTTTGAAGATTTCGCCAAGCGCAATGCCCGTAAATTCCGTGGATTTCTGGCGCCCTACAAATGCATCGAAGCCGTCAAGGCCGCCACGGAGCTTTCTTTCCCGGAAGGCATGAAACGCGAACGCGAGATATTTGTTGAACTACAGGCATCTGACCAATCAAAAGCCCTACGGCACGTATTTTTCGCCGAGCGCGAGGTGGTACGCATCCCCGGTCTCCCCGAAGATCAACCCACCCGCGACATCAAGTCCGTCGGTATAATCGGTGCCGGCACCATGGGCGGCGGTATCGCCATGTGTTTCGCCAATGCCGGTATTCCCGTGTATCTTCTTGACGTCAGCCAGGAATTCCTTGACAAAGGCATGGCCACCATAAAGAAAAACTACGCCAACACGGTATCCAAGGGCAGGCTGACACAGGAAGAGATGGACAAGCGCATGTCCCTTATCAAACCGACCCTTTCCTACGACGATCTAAAGGATGTCGATCTAGTTATAGAAGCCGTGTTCGAGGACATGAATATCAAAAAAGAGGTCTTTAAAAAACTCGATACAGTGTGCAAGCCTGGCGCGATTCTGGCCTCTAATACATCCTATCTTAACATAAACGAGATCGCCTCCGTAACAAAGCGGCCCGAGGACGTGATGGGGATGCACTTCTTCAGCCCGGCCAATGTAATGCGCCTCCTTGAAAATGTGAGGGGTGAAAAGACCTCGCCGGAAGTATATGCCACGGCCATGAAGATCGGCAGAAAGATCGGCAAGATACCTGTGCTGGTGGGCGTCTGCGACGGTTTCGTGGGCAATCGCATGCTCGCCCAAAGAACGCGCGAATGCGCATTTATGCTTGAAGAAGGCGCTTTGCCTTGGCAGATCGACAAAGTTATATACGATTTCGGTTTTCCCATGGGACCCTTTGCCATGGCTGACCTGGCGGGACTGGACGTGGGATGGAGAAACAGGAAGGCAAAATTCGATCAGCTCACAGAAAGAGAAAAAAGGTGCAACATACTGGACAAGATCTGTGAAATGGGACGCTTCGGGCAGAAAACGGGTGCAGGCTACTACAAGTATGACGAAAAGCGCAATCCCACTCCCGACCCGCTCATAGAAGAACTTATCATCAACCACTCAAAGGAAGTGGGTATCGAACGCCGCGAAATCGGCGACCAGGAAATCATTGAACGTGCAATATACTCCATGATTAATGAGGGCGCGAAGATCCTGGAAGAAGGTATCGCAGCGCGGCCACTGGATATTGACATCGTATGGATCTACGGTTACGGTTTCCCCCGCTATCGCGGCGGCCCCATGTTTTATGCAGATCTCGTGGGATTGAACAAGATTTACGAAGCAATCTTGAAATACCGCGAAGCGGTGGGACCTGAATATTGGACTCCTTCACCTCTCCTTGAAAAGCTGGTAAAGGAAGGTAAGGGTTTTTACTCGAAGTAACATTTTGCTTTAGGCGCCGGAGTAACACAACATCCCCGCGAGGCTCATCCTCGCGGGGATAGCTATTGCAGAGTCGCAAACTGTAACGACGGTCCATCATTTCCAACCTTTTGCACCCATCGTGTTCACATACTCTTGCCATTTTAAATTTATGAACTATACTTAGGCGCTTGTGAGTTCTCACTTTCCGGCCGAATATTTCGGTGAAACGCTTCCTCAAAGAGGTACAAACGGGCGAAAAGACGACTTGGATCATTTAAGCGGAACAATAAAACGACTTGGTGTGATTAGCATATTGGCATGATTTTTATAAATACAGGAAAACCTTTTCGCGGTCACCGTCCAACCCCTTAACTGTTCATGTTCAATGTCATCGAATAATAAAAATATCAAGGAGGATCGTCGTTATGGTTGAATCTTTTCCACGTCATCCATTCCGGGGCAAAATAGCCCTTATCGGAAATTACGTCCCCCGCCAATGCGGTATAGCGACGTTTACCACCGATCTGTTGACAGCCCTTACACTGGAACAGTCCGATCTTGAATGTTCGGCCGTGGTCATGAACGACCGCCCCGAGGGATATAATTACCCCCCCGAGGTTCGATTCGAAATCGATCAACGAAACCTGTCGGACTTTCGGCTGGCTGCGGATTTTTTAAACATGAACCGCTTTGATGTGGTCTGTCTGCAACACGAGTTCGGCATATTCGGGGGACAGCACGGCTCTCACATTCTCGAACTCATGTCCCGCCTTCGAATGCCGCAGGTGACCACCTTCCACACAGTCCTCGACAAACCAGAGTCCGCCCACAGCACCATTGTCAAGCGCATCGCCCAGCTTTCCGACAGGATAGTGGTGATGAGTGAAAAAGCCACTCATTTCTTGCAAGATATTTACGGCCTGGCGCCTGAAAAGATCGAGGTGATACCCCACGGCATACCGGATGTCCCATTTGTTGATCCATATTATTACAAGGAACAATTCGGACTTGAGGAGCGAAGGGTAATCCTTACCTTCGGCCTGCTTTCCCCCAACAAGGGCATAGAAACCATGATCGACGCCCTCCCGGAAGTAGTAAAAAACTATCCCGACGTTGTCTATGTAGTTCTTGGAGCGACCCACCCCCACATAAAAAAAACCATGGGCGAGGCCTACCGGTTTTCTCTCCAGCAACAGGCGCGAAGATTAGGAGTGGATGAAAACATAATATTCCACAACCGCTACGTGAGCCTGAAAGAATTGCTTGAATTCATAGGTGCCGCAGACATTTATGTCACGCCCTATCTGAATCGAGAACAGATAACGTCGGGCACTCTCGCCTATGCCCTCGGATGCGGAAAAGCCGTGATTTCCACACCTTATTGGCATGCCGAGGAACTATTGGCCGACGGTCGCGGGAGACTTGTGCCGTTTAAAGACCCGGCGGCGCTTGCATCGGAAATTAACGAGCTATTCGAAAATGATGTTGAACGCAATGCAATGCGGAAACGGGCCTACCTGTATTGCCGGGGAATGATTTGGAAAGAAGTGGCCCGTCGGTATTTGGAACTGTTTAATGAGGTGAAGGAGGGAAGAGAACTCAGGCCGAGAAAGGTATATCGGGCACGTTTCCTGGACGCCTCGCCTCGGGACATCCCCACACCCAATTTGGAACACATCATAAGGCTTACCGATGATGTCGGTATCCTGCAACACGCAAAGTACATAGTACCGGACCGTGACCACGGTTACTGCACGGACGACAACGCCCGCGCCCTTATCGCGACCCTCATGGCTCGGGAACTTTTTGGAAACAATGACGAAATCAACAAGCTGATGTGTGTCTATGCCGGTTTTCTCCATTATGCATTCAACCATGAAACGGGCAGATTCCGTAATTTCATGTCCTACGACCGAAAGTGGCGTGAAGAAACAGGTTCCGCCGACAGCCACGGCCGGGCGGTCTGGGCCTTGGGTGAAGCGATAGCCCTTGACGAGGAAGGATATATAAGGGGGGCGTCGCTACTGATTTTCCCCAAGGCTATCACGGCCTTGCCGGAGTTTGATGCGCCCCGCTCTTGGGCTTTCGGTATTGCCGGCATGCAGGCGTACCTGAAAAGGTTCGGCGGCGACAGCGAAGTCAGGCGCTTGAGAAACAAACTGGCGGAGACGCTTTTTGAACTTTACATGAAAAACGCCTCGGATGACTGGCCCTGGATCGAAAACATTCTCACGTACGCCAACGGAAAGATCTGCCAGGCCTTGATAGCATCGGGACGGACTATGGAACGGGAGGACATGGTGTCCGCGGGAATTCGTTCTCTTGAATGGCTCGTCGATATCCAAACAGACGAGAAAGGATACTTTGTGCCTATAGGAAATAAAGGATGGTACCCTCGGGGCGGCGCCAGGGCGCGGTTCGACCAGCAACCCATAGAGGCATTGAACATGATAGAGTCATGCCGAGAGGCCTATGAAACAACTGGGGACAACAAATGGCTTGACCATGCGCAACGATGCCTGGAATGGTACTTCGGAAGGAACGACCTGAACGCACCCCTCTATGATCATAAGACAGGGGGTTGTTGCGACGGATTGCATGCCGACGGACCTAACAGAAACCAGGGGGCTGAATCGACCCTGGCATGCTTCCTGTCCTTGGCGAATCTTAACCAGCTTAGAAGCTACCAGATTTCAACGGCGGAAGTTACGGAAACAACGTCGAAATCAATCGGAAAGGTAAGGAGTGATGGATAACAAGCCGATTGTAATGATCAGTTCCTACCCGCCGCGACTGTGCGGCATAGCAACCTTCTGCGAAGAGGCGAGGGAATTCATAAAGAAAGCGAATCCCGACAGGGATGTCCTCGTGATCAGTCACATTGACGGCAAAGGCGAAGGGGACTACCCGGTTATCGACATGGCGAGGCGTGATTGGTGGACACCCGTCGCAA
>JAHDRK010000053.1 GCA_018433345.1 Syntrophobacterales bacterium
ACACGAAGAGATGAATGAGATCGCCCGTGAATTGGGTGAAAGGTTTTCCGTTACAACTCTCGCCGCCGCGGTCGATGTCACATCCAATCCTTCCATAAGCGGAATGATGGAAGAAGTTAAGGAGAGATTCGATCATGTCGACATTCTCTGCAACAACGCAGGCGCCTCTTTCGGGGTACCGAACACGGTCATAGGATATGACGAAAAGGCATGGATCAAGACGATTAACGTGAATCTCTTTTCCGTGTTCCGAGTTTCACGTGCGGTGATGCCGATGATGATGGGAAAACCTGGCGTTATCATAAACACGGCGTCACGGGCCGGCAAGGTTCCCCCTTTATTCAACAGTGCCTACGCCGTGGCAAAAGCCGGCGTCATCATGCTTACAAAAACAATGGCCAAGGAACTGGGCGGATCGGGCATTCGGGTAAACGCCATCTGCCCGGGGCAGATTTCAACCGACCTGGAAAAGTGGAGATTCGGACTGGAGGCCCAGTTTTTTAACACAACCATAGAGGCTCGGGAACAGGAGATGTGTAAGACCATTCCCCTGGGATACATAGGCCTGCCCAAAGACGCGGGCAATCTGGTCGCCTTTCTTGCCTCCGACGCCTCGAGATATATTACGGGACAGGCCATCAACCTGGACGGCGGCCAATGCATGGAATTGTAAAGGTTGCGAATAGGCGCGCGGCAATGGCGTTTCGCTTCGAACGACAGGGCTTGTCTCCTTTTGTATCGGGGAGGCATCGGTGGCCGCTCGCACCCCGCACACCTGAACGTTTATGCAGAACCTTTAACCGAGAACGGGAATTATTATCAACCTCTTAACCGGGAAATAGGAGAAGGGAAATGGAAAAGATGATCGGTGGCCGGTTGGCGGCGGAAGCCTTGATCGACAGAAATGTGGATTATGTTTTTTCACTCAGCGGAGGACATATTACTCCCATTTATCAATATCTTGAACATTCCAAGGTTACGATCTTCGATGTGCGCCATGAACAGGCGGCTGTCTTTATGGCCGAGGCTTGGGCGCGAATGACCCGAAAACCGGCGGTGGCGATGGTCACAGCCGGCCCGGGATTTACCAACGCCCTATCGGGCATAGCAAGTGCCAGGCTTTCAAATGCGCCGGTCATTCTGATCGCCGGTTGCGTCGGCTTGGAAAGTGTCGAAAAACTGGATCTGCAGGACATGGTCCAGTCGCCGGTCATCACGCCCATGGTAAAAAAGGCGTTCGTCTGCCAGGTCGCGGAACGTATTCCCGAATTCATCGACATGGCTTTTCGCACGTGCATGAGCGGAAGACCCGGACCGGTTTATCTTGAGCTTCCTTGCGATATTCTCAACGCGGAAGTGGACATGGCAAAAGTCAAAAAGCCACACACGGTCGTAGAATCCAGGCCGGTGGACCGTGAAAACGTTCCAAAGGTCATCGAGCTTCTGAAGGCGGCACAGAACCCCGTTGTTATCGCCGGAAGCGGCGCATGGTACGCGGACGCAGGCAAAGAACTTCAAAAATTTATCGAGACGGCGGGATTACCGCTCTTTACCGGCGGCGCGGGAAGGGGCGTGGTTTCCGACACCCATCCCCTCTGTTTCGAATCGTCGCTGGCCATCAGGCCGGGCGCCGCCATGATGACTCTCATGACGGCCGATCTGGTCTTATTCCTGGGAAGCCGCCTGAGCCTGTTTTTTATCTTCGGCGACATCTTTAGACCGGACGCAAAATTCATCCAGGTGGATATAGCGCCAGAGGAAATCGGTCGCAACCGCAGCGTCGACTTGGGAATCGTAAGCGACCTTAAGGCGTTTCTCACGGAAATAAACGAAGTTATCGACCGGCAAGGCAATGGAGATGATCTGCGCAAAAAATTCCAACCCTGGTTGGATACGATCCGCCGATACGAGCAGGATGGAAAAGAACAGGCCCGAGAGATGTGGGAATCCGAGACCCTCCCCATGCACCCGATCCGGCTTTCCAAGGAAATAAACGAGTTCATGAACAGGGAAGACGATATCGTCGTATCCGATGGCGGGGACACCGCAACGTGGATGGGAATGACTCGAACGGTCCGCAAGGGAGGCACTTACCTGGACTACGGTCTATACGGATGTTTGGCCGTGGGGATTCCTTACGCCAACGCGGCCAAACTGAAAAATCCGGACAAGCGGGTGCTGGCGGTCATGGGCGACGGATCGACGGGATTCAATTTCATGGAGTTTCACACGGCTATCCGCAAGGGACTCCCCATCGTCGCGGTAATAAGCAACGACCAGGCCTGGGGAATGATAATGCACAGCCAACAGCTCCGCATGGGACATAATATCCCCCAAGGAACGGAGTTGGGATGGGTGGATTACCATCGGATGGTGGAAGACATGGGTGGATTCGGGATTTATGTCGAAAAACCGGAGGATGTCAAACCGGCGCTTGAGGCGGCTTTTGCCTCCGGCAAAACGGCATGTGTCAACGTTAAAGTCGACCCATCGGTCATAAGTCCCGGCAGCGTAGCCCTGGCAAACCTGGGCGGCTACAAGGTGGAGTAAGGAAAAAATACCTAAGAGAAGAACCGACATCCTACAATGATGACGACGTGAAAGAGGAGGATAAAATGGAACGGCGGAACGAATCTTCGGCGATAATGGCGGGGTATGCCCAACCGCCCAAGAAATATGCTTACTACGTATTTGCCCTGCTTTTTCTTTTATATCTTTTCAATTACATGGACCGCATAGTGGTGACCTCCCTATTCCCCTTCATCCAAAAGGAGTGGGGACTCACGGACACCCAGGCGGGTATGCTCGTGTCCGTTGTTTTTGCCGCGATTGTAATATTGACCTTGCCCGCGTCGATTCTGGTAGATCGCTGGAGCCGAAAAAAAACGATCGGTATCATGGCCCTCCTTTGGAGCATAGCTACCGCCATATGTGCATTCACCAAGAGCTTCCCGCAACTTCTGGCAGCCAGGTTGGGGATCGGGATCGGCGAGGCCGGATTCGCGCCCGGAGGAACCGCCATGTTGTCAAGTTTTTTCCCCCCGGAGAAAAGGTCACAGGTGATGGGTCTGTGGAACGCGGCGATTCCACTGGGCATGGCGCTGGGCATCGGAGTAGGCGGTTTTATCGCAGAAATATGGGGATGGCGTTACGCGTTCGGGCTCGTTGCCATACCGGGCGCGATCGTGGCGATTCTCTTCTTTTTCATAAAGGATTACAAAACGGTTGATCTCGTCAAAACCGTAGAGGCCGGCAAAATTCAGAGCCGTATAAAGATGAGCAAAATGGACGTCTTGTGGGAATTCATAGGCACGCCCTCGCTCATATATACGAACCTCGGGTTCGCGGGATGCATTTTTTGTTCGGCCGCCATGATGACATGGCTTCCCACCTTTTTTCACAGAATGGAAGGCATCCCCATGAGTCAAGCCGGGCTAAAGACAGCGTTCATCATGCTCCTGGCCATCATAGGAGGTCCCTTGGGGGGATGGCTCGCGGATACGTGGTTCAGGCGAAGGGTAAGCGCGAGGCTTCTTTTTCCCGCCATCTCAACCCTGCTTAACGCCATGGTGCTCTTACTGGCATTTTTGTTTTTCAGCGGCAAAATGCAGTATATAATGCTCCTGGCAAACGGTGTTCTCATTATGGCTTTCGCGCCAGCCGCTATCACGGTGACGCAGGAAGTAATCCATCCGGGGCTCAGGGCCATTTCTTACGCGGTTTGTGTCATTGTTCAAAATTCACTGGGCGCATTCACCGCACCCATCGTCATCGGCCGAATTTCCGACACTTACGGAATTAAAACAGCCATGTGCATCCTTCCCGCTTTTATGCTTCTCTCGTCTCTGCTTTATTTTGTCGGATCCCTGCACTATGAGCGGGATCTCGACAAAGTCGAGAAAATCTCATTGGAATTTGAAGAATAAAAGAGGAAATGCCATGTCCGCAAGGGCTCGATCTGAACAAGACAAGAAACGACGCGAGAGGGATATCCTGAGTGTCGCAAGGGAACTCATCTTTAAAAAAGGGCTTCATGAAACAACGATCAAGGACATCGCCCAGCGGGCGGGCCTGAGTGTCGGCGCCATCTATTTATACTATAAAAGCAAGGAAGACCTGTACGCGGCCCTGCAGGTGGAAGCCCTCGAGTTGATGTTTCACTATCTCAGGAACACCTGCGAGGGTGGAACAAGCGTGGAAAACAAAATCCAGGCAATAGCACAAGCCTCCCTGCAGTTCAGCCGTGACTACGAAAGTTATTACGACATATTGGAATATTTCTTGTCTTCGCCGGGAACCATCTTTTCCATCGACTTTAAGTCCCAGGTGGACTCCCACGGCTACCAGATCATCAACCTTATAGCCGAAGTGATTGAAGAGGGGATCAAGGAGGGTGTCTTCAAAAGGGTAAACCCGAAGATCCACGCCGTAATCTTTTGGAGTTCATTGTTCGGTTCAAGAAAATTCAGAAAACTTCAAACAACGATCTTGCATGACGTGGATTTCGATATCCTTATCGAAACGATGGCGGAACACTTCGTAGACGGTTTAAAACGAGAGAAAGGCAAGGATTAGGAAACGAAACGAGGCGGACCATGAAAATTCTCGTCCTCAATTGCGGCAGCTCCTCCGTCAAATTTAAATTGTTCAAGACGGAGGGCGGCTACGCCGTTCTCGCCCGCGGAGAGGCACAGCGTATTGGAATGCCTGGAACCGTAATCCGATATAATGCCGGGAAAAAGAAGGATATAAGACTAGAAAAACCCTTGGGCGATCACTGCGCAGCGGTTGATTTTCTACTGTCGCTGCTGGTAAACGGCACCACGGCAATATTAGGCGGTCTCGAAGAAATAAGCGGCGTCGGGCACCGGATTGTTCACGGCGGCGAATATTTCCGGACATCCATCTTGCTCGATCGACAAACCAGGGCCCTCCTGGAAATGTTCGGTGACCTGGCGCCGCTCCATCACCCCCCGAATCTGGCGGGAATAGACATCTGCACCGAGCTTTTACCCGGCATCCCACAGGCGGCCGTCTTCGACACGGCATTTCATCAAACTATCCCGGATTTTGCTTATACCTATGCGGTGCCGTACCGATACTACGAAGAATATCGCATCCGAAAGTACGGGTTTCACGGGATTTCTCATCACTACGTCGCCTCGCGAGCGGCGGAAATTTTGCAAAGAGATCTCGCGTCGTTGAAGATGGTGACCTGTCACCTGGGAGCGGGTTGCAGCCTTTGCGCAGTGGGAGGAGGAAAATCGCTGGACACCTCTATGGGTTTCACGCCCCTTGCCGGCCTCGTCATGGCAACGCGCTCGGGAGACATAGACCCCGCCTTGGTTGCCTTCATCGCATAAAAGGAAAACATGTCCGCCGACGCGGTAATCGACATCCTGAACAAGCAAAGCGGCGCCCTAGGCATTTCCGGTCTCTCCAAGGACTTCAGGGACCTTGAACAGGCCGCTTCGGAAGGCCACGAACGAGCGCGACTGGCATTGAAAATCTTCGCTTACAGCGTGGCCCGAGGGGTAAGTTCCATGATCCCGGCAATCGGGGGGCTCGATACACTCGTTTTTACAGCGGGAATCGGAGAAAATTCTCCCACGGCGCGCGGCCGAATTGCCTCGTACCTGTTGTGGACGGGGATCGCCATAGACGAAGAAAAAAATGTGGAGGGAAAGGCTGAATCGGACATCTCATCGGACGGCTCTCCCGTCAGGGTCCTGGTAATCCCGACGGACGAGGAGCTGATGATAGCGCAGGAAACATCAAAACTTATTGAACAAATGAATGGAGGTCTAAAATGGAAAAAATGAAAATGACACCCAGTGAAGCGATCGTAGAGACATTGCTGGCTGAAGGAGTGGACCATGTGTGCGGAATCGTCGGTTCGGCATTCATGGATATGCTCGATCTTTTCCCCGACGCAGGAATCAAGTTCTATCCGGTGCGTCACGAACAGAGCGCGGCTCACATGGAGGACGCTTACGCGCGGATAACGGGTCGTGCGGGAGTTGTAACGGGGCAAAACGGTCCGGGAATCACCAACATGGTGACCTCAGTGGCCGCGGCCAACATGGGACATACGCCCCTGATTGTCATTTCCCCCTCTGCGGGAACCCCGACGATCGGATGGGATGGCTTTCAGGAGTGCGACCAGGTCTCGGTTTTCAGGGCGATAACCAAGGCGACCGTTAGGGTTCCGCACCCCAAGCGGGCCGCTGATTGCCTGAGAACCGCCTTTCGGATTGCCTATGCCGATCGAGGAGCCGTGCTTTACGATATCCCTCGCGATTATTTCTACGGGGAAATCGAGGACGCAATCCTGCAACCCCATCAATACAGGGTGGATGCTCGAGGCTGCGGCTCTTTGGAGAACCTCGATCGGGCGGCGGAGCTCCTTTCATCGGCCAAGAATCCGGTCATACTTTCCGGCCGTGGAGTGGTCGACTCCGATGCTCTCGACATCGTCAAGCAAATCGCCGAGTATTTGACGGCGCCCGTTGCCGTTACCTATCTTCACAACGACGCCTTCTACGGCAACCATCCCCTTTCAGTAGGGCCAATCGGCTACATGGGCTCCAAGGCCGCGATGAAGATCCTCTCACAGGCGGACGTGATGTTGGCTATAGGCACCCGGCTGTCGGTGTTTGGTACCCTGCCCCAGTATGACATCAATTATTTTCCCGAATCCGCCAAGATCATTCAGATCGACATCAATCCGAAGCATATCGCCCGAACCCATCCTATTGAAGTCGGAATCATCGGCGATGCGAAAGAAGCAAGCGCGGAGATCCTGAAGCGGCTCAAGTCGATGGACGAAAAGCGTCGACCGAATCATGCGCGCCTGACCACGATTGCAGAGGAGAAAGAGACCTGGGAAAAGGAGATC
>JAHDRK010000108.1 GCA_018433345.1 Syntrophobacterales bacterium
AGCGGATCGACTCCTTGTGCTCGGCATATTCGTGTTAAGCGGTCTTCTTAACGCCGGGTATCTCTTCCCCATCGTGCACAGGGCCTACTTCAGGAAGGGTGAAAACCTCGAAGGGCACGGAGAAGCTTCTCCTTTCATGGTGGTACCGCTCGTAATAACTGCGATCATGTCGGTCTTGATCGGGCTGCAACCGGACATCTTGTTCCATTTCTTTGACTTGGCGGCGCTGATTTCGCAAAGTCTCACGGGAGGAATGTCATGAAAACCATCCACTGGATTCTCCTGGGCGTCCTGACGGTCATATCCTTTATCGCCGAATTGACACAGGAGCCCCGCCACTGGTGGGAGCAGATCCCCGGTTTTTATATTATCTTCGGTTTTGTCGGATGCGTGGTTATAATCGTTGTGTCGAAGGCACTGGGAAAACTCTTCTTGCAAAAAGACGAGGACTATTACGATGTTCGGTGATTTCTACCTGCCACCCTTCGCATATATGATCGTGGGAGCTTTCATCCTTCCCCTGCTACCGAAGTCTGCACGTTCCACCGCCTTTCTGCTGTTCCCTCTGCTCGCCCTTATCGTTGTCTGGACACAACCCTTCGGGGAGGTCATGACGGCGACTTTAGCGAGCTATACACTGATTCTGGCCAAGGCCGACCCCCTGAGCCGGATATTCGGAACCATTTTTTCTCTCATAGCAATCATAGGCGGGGTCTACGCCTTCAAGCTGAAAGAAGTGGGACAGCAAGCGGCGGCCCTGCTCTATGCCGGAGGCTCCCTGGGGGTGGTGTTTGCGGGCGATTATTTCACTCTCTTTATGTTCTGGGAACTGATGGCGGTCAGTTCCACCTACCTCATCTGGGCACGGCGGACGAAGGATGCAGAAAACGCGGGGATGCGCTACGTTATCGTCCACTTGTTCGGAGGAGGCATGCTTTTTTCGGGAATTCTCCTGCATCTGTCCTCCGGAGGCAGCCTCCTGGTCCAACAGATACTCCCCGGTGATTCGACTCTTTCGTCGTGGCTTATCCTGGCAGGCGTCTGTCTGAATGCCGCCGTTCCGCCTCTGCACGCGTGGCTTGCCGATGCCTATCCCAAGGCTACCGTCACGGGCTCCGTTTTTCTCAGCGCATTTACTACGAAAACGGCGGTCTATGTTCTGATCCGCATCTTCCCGGGCTGGGAAATACTGATTGTCCTCGGCGTCATCATGGCGCTTTACGGCGTTGTTTATGCGGTACTCGCCAACGATATCAGGGAAATTCTGGCCTATCACATCATCAGCCAGGTCGGCTACATGGTCACAGGCGTCGGCATCGGAACAGCGCTGGCGCTGAACGGAGCGGTGGCTCATGCCTTCTGTCACATACTTTACAAGGCCCTACTCTTTATGGGTGCAGGCGTAGCTCTCCACACCACCGGAACGGCACGGCTCGTAGAACTGGGCGGAATCGCCCGCTATCAGAAGGCCGCGGTGGCGCTGTACATGATAGGCGCCTTCTCGATTTCAGGCTTCCCCCTCTTTAACGGTTTTATCAGCAAATCCATGGTGGTAACCGCCGCAGGGTACGCTCATTACGATGCGGCCATGCTTCTGTTGCTGTTGGCATCGGTGGGAACTTTCCTGCATACCGGCCTGAAGCTGCCCTATTTTACTTGGTTCGGAGAATACAAGGGTATACGGCCCTCGAAAACCCCCGTTGAAATGCTTGTGGCCATGGGTATTGCCGCGTTCTTCTGCATGCTCATCGGAGTTATGCCGGGTCTTCTGTATGCCTACCTTCCCTTCGACGCCACCTACCGGCCCTACAACATTCCCCACCTGGTGGAGACAACCCAGATACTTACCTTTACCTTTGTCGGCTTCTGGGTGCTTCGCGGCAAGCTGGCCGGAGATTACACCATCGCCATCGACACGGACTGGTTTTACCGCAAGCCCGCCAAGCCCGCCCGAATCGTCTTCATCGACTGGGTGAACGCCTTCTTCGATGCCTGTGAAAAAGCGGGATACGACGCAGCACACTCGATTGCCGCCCTGAGCAAAAATCCGGTTCGCTTTTTTATGCCCGACGGTTCCAATGACATTACTTATTCACCAAACAGGTATCGTGTTACAGTGGCTACCATCGTCGTTTCAGTGCTCGTCAGCTTTGTTCTCTTTGCCTTCGCGGGGCTGCTCACCTGAGGAGAATTCTCCCTGCGTAAGCAACAACCACCTTTCAAACGCGGCATTTTTCGAAGCTTCCCGCCGTATTTCGGGCGGAACGGCTTCGAGGTGCTGGACAGGACGAATCCTTTATGCTATCAATAGAACATTCGTTCTATTATGAAGAGAGGGTTCGGTAGTCGTTCGACATGGGACTTACAACCTTCGGCATTCACTCCTGGCCCCGAGCCATTATTCACATCGACGGTGACGCCTTCTTTACTTCCTGTGAAGAGGCAATCCATCCCGAATTGAAGGGCAGACCCATAGTGACCGGCGGAGAGCGGGGCATAGTGGCTTGCGCCAGTTACGCCGCCAAGGAACGCGGCGTCTCAAGGGGAGTGCCTCTGTTCAAGGCACGACGTCTCTGTCCCGATCTTGTGATCCTTCCCTCGGATTACGAAACCTACAGCCTGTTTTCGCGGCGTCTCTTCTCCATTTTGCGCAGGTTTACTCCACAGGTCGAGGAATACTCCATAGACGAGGCTTTCGCTGATATAACGGGGTTGCGTCGCCCGCTCAAGGGCTCCTACGAAACCATCAGCTCCCGGATCAAGGAAACGGTGATCCGAGAGCTGGGAATCAGTGTTTCGCTGGGATTGAGCATTACAAAGGTCTTGGCGAAAATCGCTTCAAAGTATCGCAAACCGAACGGACTGACCGTTATCGGCGGCAGAGACATCCCCTTTTTTCTCAAGGACCTCCCCCTCGAGACTGTTTGGGGCATCGGACACGCTACGGCCAACTACCTCCGCAAGGAAGGGATACACACGGCCCTGGACTTTGCCCGCCTCCCGGAAGAACAAATTCTCAAGCGCCGCCACAAGCCGCTCCTGGAACTCTGGAGCGAACTGCGGGGTGACTCGGTCTATCCCGTGTCCACGGAAGAAAAGAGTTCCTACCTTTCCATCAGCAAAACGAAGACCTTCGCCCCCGCCCGAAGCGACAGAGATTACATCTTCGCCCAGCTCTTGCGAAACTTCGAATCGGCCTGCATAAAGTCACGCCGCCACGATCTCTCGCCCCGACGGATCGAGCTTTTTCTCAAAACCCAAGATTTCCGGTTTACCTCGGCGGAGGCTCGTCTCAGCCGCCCCTCCGCACTGCCTCTCGAGTATGTTTCATTGATACGGGATATCTTCGACACCCTCTATAACCCACAAACACTTTACCGGGCGACAGGGGTATTTCTTCTCGATCTCGTGCCGGATACCACCACCCAATATTCCCTGTTCGAAGATCCCCTGAAGGTGGAAAAGGTGAAGCGTGTCTACGATGCAGCCGATCTCCTTGCAGAGAAATATGGAAAACACACCCTTCACCTGGGAGGCTCACACCTTCTTGAAAGGGAAGGAACGGGAAAGAGGGGCAGTCCCGCGCTGCGATCCCAAACCCTGTTCAAGGGAGAAACAAAACGCAGGCGTTTAGGGATGATTCTCGTCCACCTGAAAGAAAAACCTTGACGGATCGTTCATATACTTACTCCCGCCGCCCCTCTCTCATTGTCTTTCTTGACAATTTCCGGCGTACTTTGCTATATACATTTATTCTACGATGACGATCCAAAAACATTCTCTGTTGGACATCGAAGGGAAGGCTCGGGATAACCCGGATACCTTTCCCGGAACCGCAAATAAATTGACCCATCCGTCGATTTTGTGTCTTGCGACCGGGTATATATCTTGCCCTCGGTGAAATCAACGGCGGCAACTCGGCAGAGGCTTATGGACGCCGTCAATTTCGGAGGACAGGGTCATTGAGAAATACGACGGTCGTCTCGACCAAACCGCCGCCCGGCAGCTGTTTGTCGGCAGTACCTCGATAAGGGTGTCGATTTTTTGACGCTGCTTATGTTTGTTTCCCGTTGAGACGCAGGTCCATTCAATAACATAAACATCTAAAAAGGTGCTTTCATGAAAAATTTCGTGTTTTATAATCCCACTAGAATCGTATTCGGCGAAAGTAAAACCTCAAAGATCGGCAAATACTTGCAAGGTAGAAAATGCCTGTTTTTATACGGTTCGGGCAGCATCAAACAAAACGGCATCTATGACAAGGTGCTCGAATCTTTGAACGAGCACGGTGTCGAATTCGTTGAAAAAAGCGGGGTAAAGCCGAACCCCGTACTCGGTTTCGTTCATGAGGCAATCGAGACGGCGAGAAACGAACAGGTTGATTGTATATTGGCCGTAGGCGGAGGAAGCGTGATAGACACGGCAAAAACAACGGCCGCGGGTTTTTATTACAGCGGTGATGTGTGGGACTTCTTCGAGAACAAGGCACGAATTTCAAAAGCTCTGCCGATTTACGTGGTACTTACGTTGGCGGCGACTGCCTCTGAAATGAATTCGGGAGCGGTGATTACAAATGAAACAACAAAACAAAAATTTAACATCCAGAGCGACACCCTGTTCCCGAAAGTGTCCGTCCTGGATCCCACAAATACCTACAGTGTTCCGAACAGGCAGGTGGCAAACGGCAGTGTGGATGCCATAGTGCATTTATTGGAAGGCTACTTTACCGGAACGCATCCGAACACGCCCATTCAAGACGGATTTGTGGAAACCCTCGTATATACTATCATATCCGCTACAAGGAAAATCTTGGAAAATCCGACAGATTACGATGCCAGGGCAAATTTTATGTGGTCTGCTACCCTGTCTCTCAACGGATTGACCACCGCTGGCATCGGCAATCATGCCTTTCCAAATCACATGATTGGGCATTCCTTGTCGGCGATGTATGACGTGGATCATGGCGCCAGTCTGTCGATAGTATTTCCGGCGTGGCTTAAATACAACGAATCCGCCTTGTCTGAACGTTTGGCACATTTCGGCAAAGAGATATTCGGCAAAACCGGTGTCACGGAAACAATCGGAGAAATCGAAAATTATTTCCGTTCCATCGGCGCGCCTCTCCGTCTAAATGAAGTCGGCATCGACAAGGCGGAGATTCCAGGGATAGCCGAAAATGCCTTTTCCCTTGCAAACAAATGGGGTCTGCAGGATTACACTAAAGATGTGATAGCGGATATCCTGGGCTATGCTCTTTAATGGCTTTTTTAAATATTTAAACTTTCGTGAAGCAAATGAATTGTCGTGGGGAATGCGGGGGAACTTGTGATTTGTAGTCCTGCAAGTAAAATCGAAGCTGCGCCTGTTCCAGCCATTGTCCTGTAGGTGCCTTGGACATAAACAAGGAAGAGCTGAAAAAAGGAGATTCCGCGGTCGCCTGTTACGACAGGCTTCTTTTCTTGGGCGCGATACGGCGAATCCCCCCCGGACCTTCGGCAAGCCGCTGGAAACCCTTGCAAAAAAATTTACGGAGAAAAAATGATGGAAGACAGGCCGAAAAAACTTGTTGATTTTTGCCGGACATGCTCCGACGGTCTTTCAGACTTGGAGGACAATGAGGCGCGAATACGCTTTGTGACCTCCATTTTCGAACCACTTATATCGGACAGGGAGCTTTTCAGGAAAATCCTCGAAAATGTCGTCCAGGGTCGTCCCTATCCCGATGTGCGCTATCCAACCATGTTCGACAACGAATTGATCCTACACTTGGATCCCGCCGGCCATTTCTCTCTCAGAATGTTTCTTTGGCCGCCGGGAAAATTTGACTCCATTCATGATCATAACTCCTGGGGCGTCATAGGCCCCATATCTGGAAGACTCAAGGTTCGTAATTTCATGCGCCTCCACGGAAACGCCCCCGGAGAACCGACCGGCGTCGTTGAAACGGGCAGGCGTATCGTCATCGCCGGCATGTCCTATCACGTCCTTCCTCTTGACGAGGGTATCCATCAAACCGGGAACCCCACCGACGCGACGGTGGTGCAGATAAGCGTTTACGGGAAAAAGCAGACCGACCGATCCTACATTAATATTTTCGACGAGGAATCGGGTAGAATATATCCTTTATACAGCCCACCCTTACGAAAACGGCTGCTCGCCGAAAATGCCCTTGAAGGGTTGGAGCTATGATCGTGGTTCTTTATAAGGTCGTTGAAGGCATTATTTTTCATGCTTCCAGACTATAGTCCCCGGGTTTCCCTAAACATCGACAATATAACAAGAAAAGAGCCGAAGGGATTCTCCCTTTCGGCTCTTTTTGCCTTCCAGTATCGGGCGTAAATTAATTTCAGGCCTTTTCCGCCACCTTTAGACGCGTCTCCGCCAGGGCGAGCTCCGCTTTCACTTTTTCGATTTCAGCCTCTTCTTCCTTCGACAACTCGTCCAGACGCTTTTCCAACATCTCTTTTTGTCGGCGGACCTTGTCCGTATCTATCCTGTCGGCCCTATCACAGGTCTCCACAAGAAGGGTCACGCGGTCACCCACCACTTCGGCGTAACCCTCTCCGACGGCGTAGTAAACCGTTTTGCCCCCGCGGATATAATGCAACTCCCCCGTTTTTACGGCACTGAGAAGCGGCGCATGATTGATCAACACACCGAAGGCACCCTCTTCACCGGGGATGTAAACTTCTTCAACGGTATTGCTGAAAACCATTTCTTCGGGCGTCACCATTTCGAGCAATAACTCTTCCGCCATTCACTCATCCTCCCGCGAAGCTCTCTCAATCCTCCGAAAGTTTCTTCGCCTTCTCTATCACCTCTTCTATACCTCCGACCATATAGAAGGCCTGCTCCGGCAAATCGTCGTATTTGCCGTCAAGGATCTCCCTGAAGCCTCGCACTGTATCTCCCACTGACACAAATTTGCCTTCCGTACCGGTAAACTGGGCCGCCACGTGGAAGGGCTGCGACAAAAATCTCTGAATCTTGCGCGCCCGGCTGACAGTCAACTTGTCTTCTTCGGACAGCTCATCCATACCGAGAATCGCAATGATGTCCTGAAGATCCTTGTACTTCTGCAGGATCATTTGAACGTCCCGTGCCGTCTTGTAATGTTCCTCGCCCAGGACGTTTGGATCCAGGATTCTCGATGTCGAATCAAGTGGATCCACCGCGGGATAGATTCCAAGTTCCGCAATCGGACGTGAGAGAACAACGGTACCGTCGAGATGAGCAAAGGTCGTGGCGGGAGCGGGGTCGGTCAGGTCGTCCGCCGGCACGTACACACACTGAACAGCCGTAATGGAGCCCTTGGTCGTCGAGGTGATGCGTTCCTGAAGCACGCCCAAGTCAGTCGCCAAGGTCGGCTGATATCCGACCGCGGAAGGCATGCGCCCCAAGAGCGCCGAGACCTCTGATCCCGCCTGTGTAAAACGGAAAATATTGTCGATGAAAAGAAGGACGTCTTGGCCTTCTTCATCCCGGAAATACTCCGCCTGCGCGAGGGCGGTCAGCGACACCCTCATGCGAGCTCCGGGAGGTTCGGTCATCTGCCCGTAGACAAGGGCCGCCTGACTGATAACGCCCGACTCTTTCATTTCGAGGTACAGGTCGTTTCCCTCTCTGGTTCTCTCCCCCACTCCTGCGAAAACCGATATGCCGCCGTGGTGCATGGCGATATTGTGGATCATCTCCATCATGACGACGGTTTTTCCGACCCCAGCGCCGCCGAACATTCCCATCTTTCCGCCTCGAGGGAAAGGTACCAGGAGGTCTATCACCTTGACCCCTGTTTCCAGAACATGAACCGTGGTGTCCTGCTCGGTGAAGTCGGGAGCCGCCCGGTGAATGGGATAGGTCATGCTCAAATCGACGGGTCCCAAACCATCCACCGGCTTTCCCACGACGTTGAGAATTCTTCCCAAACAAGCCTTCCCCACGGGGGCAGTGATCGGGTTGCCCGTGTCTTTCGCGGGCATGCCCCGTACGAGACCATCGGTAACGTCCATGGCGACGCACCTGACCACGTTGTCACCCAGGTGCTGCGCCACCTCGACGACAAGATTGCCTTCCTCGTCGCTGATGGTTGGATTTGTAATCAAGATGGCATTCAAGATATTTGGAAGGTTTCCCTTCTCAAACTCAACGTCCACGACAGGACCAATAACCTGCACAATAGTTCCTGTATTCATCCCTATCTCCTTATATGGTCTTCGTCCGGGTTTGCCGATATTTATATATTCGCCTGAATGTTAAAACGATTTCGCCAGCGCCTCCGTGCCGCCCACTATATCCATCAGTTCCGCGGTGATCGCCGCCTGTCGAGCCTTGTTAAATCTGAGTGTCAAACTTTCTATCATCTCTTCGCAATTGTTGGAGGCATTTTCCATGGCAACCATCCGGGCACCGTGTTCTCCCGCGGAAGTTTCAAGCAACCCGTTGAAAATCTGAACCTTGATATACATGGGAACCAGCTGTGCGAAGAGAATTTCTTCGGAGGGTTCGTAAATGTAGTCCCTGTAAAATCCTCCAGCCATTTCGTCAATATCCTCTTCCTGAAGCGGCAACACACGCACGACCTTGGGTCTTTGTGATGCGATGTTCCTGAATTCATTGTATATCATGTAAAGCTCGTCATACTCGGCTGCTTCAAAGGGGAAAATAACTTCATTTCCAAGGCTGACCGCCAGGTCCATGGTGAACCTGCCAAGGACATCCACGTGGTGAGAAACGATCGTTTCTTTGCGTCTGAAATAATCCCGACCCTTCTTACCCACCGTGATCATGGTAATTTCTTTTCCCTCTCGCCTTTGCCTTTTTATGAAATCCTCAGCGGTCTTTATAACGTTGGTGTTAAACCCTCCGCAAAGCCCCTTGTCGGAGGTCATAAGCATGATCCTGACCCTTTTCGATTCCCGAACCGTCAGCAAGGGATTTGTGCTTTCGGACATCTGCGAGGCGAGACTCTTGAGAACTTCCCTTACTTTACCCGCGTAAGGCCTGAAATTCTCCATGCGAGTCTGGGCCGATTTGAGTTTCGAGGCAGCCACCATATTCATCGCCCTGGTGATTTGCTTCGTTTTTTCTACGGCCTGGGTCTGTCTTTTTATATCTCTCAATGATTCAGCCATTACGACACATACTCCCTGAAGTTGACATCCCGGAGGTTATTCGTCATCACGCCGCCGCAAACACGGTATCAAACTCTTTTAAGGCCGATCTCAGTTTCGATTCCAATTCATCGTCTATCAATTGCTTTTCTTCAAGTTCTTTGAGTATGGATTCGTACCTGCTTCGGAGAAATCCGAACAACTGCGTTTCATAGGTGCCTATCTGAGCTATTTCGTACTTGTCAAGATACCCTCGCACAGCGGCAAAAATGGCCACCACTTCTTCCGCCAGCGACATGGGCTTGTACTGGGGTTGCTTGAGGATCTCCACGAGCCTGGCGCCACGTTCAAGCTGAGCCTGCGTGGCCTTGTCCAGGTCGCTTCCGAACTGGGCAAAGGAGGCCAGCTCGCGGTACTGGGCAAGGTCCAGTTTCAGCGTCCTCGCCACCTGCTTCATGGCCTTCACCTGGGCTGCCCCCCCCACTCGGGACACCGAAATACCGACGTTGATGGCGGGCCGTACGCCCGAGTAGAATAGATCCGGTTCAAGGAAGACCTGGCCGTCGGTAATTGAAATAACGTTCGTGGGAATGAAGGCCGACACGTCGCCTGCCTGGGTTTCAATGATGGGAAGGGCTGTAAGTGAACCGCCTCCCAATTCGTCGTTGAGCCTGGCCGCCCGTTCCAGTAACCTGGAATGATTGTAAAAAATATCGCCCGGATAAGCCTCGCGTCCAGGGGGACGCCTCAGAAGGAGCGACATCTGCCTGTATGCAACCGCCTGCTTTGACAGGTCGTCGTACACTATAAGCGCGTCCTCGCCTTTATCCCTGAAATATTCGCCGATACTGCAGCCCGCAAATGCGGAGATGTACTGCAGCGTACCGGGATCGCTGGCGCATGCCGAAACCACGCATGTGTAATCCATAGCGTCATTCCTGCGAAGCACCTCTACGACCTGCGCAACTGTTGATTTCTTCTGACCGATCGCAACATAGATACACTTGACTCCCGTTGTCTTCTGCCTAAGGATGGCATCTATACAAATCGCGGTCTTACCGATCTGGCGGTCACCTATTATGAGTTCGCGCTGCCCCCTTCCAATAGGCGTCATGGCGTCGATCGCCTTGAGCCCCGTATACATGGGTTGGTTCACAGGTTGTCGTTGAATGACACCGGGAGCAACCATTTCAATACGACGAAACTCTTTGGCCTCTATGGGACCCTTTCCGTCTATGGGGACGCCCGTGGCGTCGATAACCCGGCCGAGGACTGCTTCACCCACGGGGATCTGGGCGATATTCTTGGTCCGCTTGACTATGTCGCCTTCCTTGATATGGGTATCGTCACCTAGAATGGCTACTCCGACATTGTCGCGCTCAAGGTTCAGAACCATTCCGAGAATTCCTCCCGGAAACTCGAGAAGCTCCATTGCCATAGCGTTTTGAACACCGTAGACTCGGGCGATACCATCACCGACGGACAACACGGTCCCCGTTTCACTTATATCCAGCTTCTTCTCGTATTCCTTGATCTGCTTTGAAATAATTTGGGTTATTTCTTCCGCCCTGATCGCCTCCATTTACATCTCCTCCCTTATGAGTTCCCGTATATTGGCCAGCTGGGTCTTTACGCTCCCATCGTAGAGGGTGTCTCCCACGGCAACGATTATGCCGCCCAAAAGTGATCGATCGTCTTCGACCGCCATTTCAACATTCTTTCCGGTCATCTCTGAGAGTCGAGATAGAAGTCGTTGTTTCGCGTCGCCGGAGAGGGGAAAGGCCGATCGAACCTTCACGCGGATCCTATTGAGAAGTTCGTCCAGGTCCGCCCTGTAGCATTCCTCTACTTCAAGCAGAATGTTTATTCTTCGCTTATCGATGAGAAGCCTCAGAAAGTTCGCCGTTATGGTTGAGACGTCAATCCTTGTGAGCAATTCATTCAAAACGGCCTTTTTATCGGCTTGGTCGAAAATAGGATTTACAAAAAAATCCATGAGATCTTTGTTTTCTTTTAAAATCGCGGAAAAACCCGAAAGCTCACCGTAGATCTCTTCGACGGAGTTCTCTTCCCTGGCAATCTGAAAGAGGGCCCTGGCGTATCGCTTCGCTAGTTCGCTACCAATCAATTTCGGGTCACCATCCTGTTCAAGAATTCATTAACCATGTTCTCATGGTCTTTTTCCGTGGTTTTTTCCCTTAATATTTCCTCGGCCGTCTCCACTGAAAGCCTTGCGGCTTCCTCTTTGAGTTCGGCCATTGCTTTCTTGAATTCGTAATCGATGCGTGTTTCAGCGTCGGCTTTCATTTTTGCCGCCGTGGTATGGGCGTCCCGGATGATCTGCTCTTTCTCGTCCTCACCCTGTGAGCGGATCATTTCCACCATTTCCTTGATTTCCTCCGAGGCCTTTTCAAGTTTCGCATCGTATTCCCGCAGTCTTTCCGCGGCTTCGTTACGAAAACGTTCAGCCTCATTCAGTGTTGTCTCTATCGTTTCACGCCGCCCCGCAAAATATTGCCTGACGGCCCGTCTACAAAGAAAGTAAAGGACTCCGGCAAAAATTGCAAAGTTGAACATCCGCCAAAAAAAGTCCTTCATCGCACCGCCGCTGTGATCTTCGGCGGCCAAGGCGACGCCGGTCATACTCAGAAACATCAAAAGGGTTACAAATATCGCTCTCATTGAACACTCCTACCAAGGACCTTTTCGGCTATCTCCACGGCTATTTGGAAGGTCTGCCGCTTAAGCGTTTTTAGAGCCTCTTCCTTCTCGGACTCAACTTTTGCTTTGAACCCCTGGATCATTTCCGAAACCTCGTTACGGGCCTGGGCAAGAATACCTTTTGCGGCATCAACACCTTGCTGCTTGATCTCTTCCCTCTGTTCCACGGCCTCCGACCTCGCTTGCCGCAACCGCTCCTCGTAATCGGCTATCTTTTTCTCTATGGTCTCCTCGAGGATCCTGGCCTCGTTGTTGGTCTCGTCTATCCGTCTTTGACGTTCTTCCATGATGTTCATGAGAGGCTTGTACAAGACTATGTTCAAAATGAACATGAGGACGAGGAAATTTATGATTTGAACAAGGAGAGTGATATCCAGATCGATCATGCCACACCTCGCATGGAGACAACGGCTTCGTTGGACCGTCGCCGTATCCCGTCTGTTGGGGTTCCGCTATCGAACGCGTGGTGTACTAACCATATGTCCCTTTCCATGTCAAGCATTTTTTGACCAACGGTCATTATCAAAGCGAACGCCCAAAATGGAACTTGATTACTCCCTGAAGAAGTAATCCTTGAAATAAAGAAGCTCTCCGTCGTTTGAAAAAATCCAGACGGAGATACAAGATGGGCGGGATGGAGGAACGTCGGTAAGATACCCCCTGATGGTTTTAAAGCGGGCGATATTGAAGGAATCCCCCTGCCGAAAATCTTCGGGCATCCCCCCTTTCATCGAAACGGGGGGATAGGACCGCCATGTAGAAGAATCGAGATAGTCGGGACGGTATACTACAAAAATATAGCCGGCGGCGAGCCCTCCTGAAGTATCCACGTTCCTGAGCAAAAATTTGAATCGAATCGTAGTGTCTCCGGGATCTCTCGCCATTTCGAAATTTTCCACCGACAGGCCCTTTCCCGAAAGATCCACAGCTGTCTCTGAAAAACCTTTTTCTATAGCCTGCTTTTCGTCCAGCGCCACCGTCAAGGCATGCTCCAACTCTCCTATCTTGGACGACAATTCACGGTTCATTGAAGTGAATCGTTTGAGAGATTCGTCCGCCCGCATCAGGTCCTCGGATAACTGTTGCTTCACCAAGCGATGGTCCATTTCGCGGAGATATAACCAAGTTCCACCTATCGCAGCCGCTCCGAGGATCACGAGCACCGCCATTCTGAAAAGACGCCTCTTGATTTGAAACGATCCGGCGGGCCCGCTGTCGGCGATCAGTATGAGCGTCCAATCTTTCTTTTTTTTCTTTTTCCGAAGTCCCATGGCGGAGGATGCCTGCCTTACAATCAAAGTTCTTCCCAAATCTCACGATAAATCTTCCAGCGGCCTTCTTTCTTCTTTAGAAGAAGAGTTTTTATACCTTCGTCGCTGTGCGCCGAAGACATGTATCGTTGGTAAAAGGACACCCGAGTTTTCCGCGAGCCGGGGATTATGTCCAGATCGCCTGTTTCGATCGTTATGTTCTTGTTGATCTTCGCTATTTTCTTTTTATATTCCAACCACTGGGACCTATTCATGCCCAGAGCCTTGAAATCAGAGGCATAATGGGTTGCGTAGTCCTCAAAATCGCCGGACTGCCAACTCTTTTTCCACTTATGGATCATGTCTCGAACGTCCGCATAGATCTCGATGACTGCATTCACTCTTTCCAGCCTGTCCGCCAACTGATCATTGGAGGCGGGATTCTGCAGCACGTCACCTGATATGAACCACCGTCCATTATCCCTACCAAGAAAAAGTATGCGGCTGCCACAGCCCCAAGACCGGTCTCGGTAAGACACGACCTGGTTGAAGGAAATGACTGCATAACGTTCATGGCGTAAAATGGAGACATTATCCATATGGAACGAAACATCCATCCCTTTCGATTTCCACGAACGCAGGTAATATGCCAATTTACCCAAACCTTCCATGTCCACAAGGCCTCGCTCCTCGTAGATATCGGCGAGCCCGTCCGGTTTTCCTTCTCTCAGGCAATCCTGCCAAATGTTGATGATGCCGGCGAACTCCTCCTTCCCCATGGACAGCAGGTCTCTACTTACCCATTGCACCCTGTCGAGAATAATTATGGGAGTTTCGTTCAACCGAACGAAGCCGGAAAGAATACGGATGTCTTCATCGGCAAGCGTCACGCACCCGTTGGATTGAAACGGCCTGAGATCACTGTCCGTTCCGTGGATCCAGATATTGTGTCCCGTCCGTCCCTTCCTGTGGTCGATGTAGTTCGGATAATTGAGATTGAAAGCCATGGTTCCGTAAGTGGACGAGAGTTCGCGTTCGGTGTAGCGATCCGTAGCGAAATATATGCCTTCGGGCGTCCTTCCGTCCCCCCTCTTTTCTTTCGAACCTCCGTTCATTCCCGTGGAACACTCGG
Organism: Syntrophobacterales bacterium; assembly: GCA_018433345.1. Taxonomy (GTDB): domain Bacteria; phylum Desulfobacterota; class Syntrophia; order Syntrophales; family UBA2210; genus MLS-D. Next base: position 14,214 of record JAHDRK010000108.1, read on the forward strand.
CTTCGAAAACTTTTTCAATCCCATCTTCGTTCTTTTTAAAGACGTAGATTTTCTGACCACTCTTGTCTACCACGACTGCATGACCGGAACCCACGGATACAAGGGCGGAGGGCAGAAGTGTTCGATTGACCTCGGAAAAAACGATGTCGCCAAAAAGGGAAAAGAAAAGAATAAAAATAAGAAAAATGACGAGAAAATGTTTTTTAAATATCATTATCAAAGATTTCAGAACCCTATTCATCGCCACCTAAACCTTCCCGTCGGCCGTCTGTGAACCCGAGCGGAGGCACCCGCTTCCACCTGCAGCGACAGGCTGTGATCGGAGAAGAATCCGATAAATGACAGGTTCCGAGAAATAAAACCGCCGACACAGATAACAGAGAAGCCCTTTTTCTGTCAACTTCCGTTCCACCATCAATCCCCCGAAGTACTTCGGAAATCATTCAGCCGCCGTTAAAAAACTTCGGACCCATCAAGCATCACGCGATCTCTATCAGCCGTCCTCCGCGCCTGACAAAACGAGCGTCCTTCATTTCCCGAAAAACCTCCTTTCCAGCTCTTTTCTGTCTTCCTCAACCATGATCTCCTCCGGCTCTGTTTCAATAGGAACATTGTCGATAAGCCATCTTACCAGGTCACGCCACATGGACGATATTTCACCGCTTGTAGGAAGCCTCCCGGAAGAAGACAGTTCAACCGTCATTACGGGAATCCCGTGCTCGATGCCGGCGTAATTCCCCAGTGTCCCCGGGAAATTGCCCAATCTTCGCAATCTCAGTGATCCGAGCGTCGAAGCCGGGATCCCCGGCCCGTCGTAGTCGAGCAGATTAAGGGGTGAATGGACGGATACGATCGCGTGAGGTTTGAAATGGCGGATCAATTCGACGAGAAATTCAGTTTCGGGCTCGCTCATCGGATAGGGACCGGGATAATACCGCGGATTTCTCTCGGCCACGTCGATCCATCGTTCATAGCCTATCTCGCGCCATAGTGGAGACGGCATGTTACGGTTGAGATCAACTCCCCGCGCGTTTGTCCGTCTCGATTGCTCCCTCAACAGGCCGTCGGGATTCAGGAGTGGAACAAAAATCCAGTGAAAAATACCTGAATGATGAACGTTCAAAATATCCATCCACTTAAAAACTATACTGATTGAAGCGTATTCGTCGCCGTGAGCACCTCCCACAAGTAAAACCCTGGCCTGCGGCTCGCGTAACTCCAGTGGAGGATATTCTTTGATCAGCAGCGGGATTCCCAGCACCGAATAACGACCCGAACTTACGATACCGTCGGCAAGACAGTCCTTCAGGGAAACGCTGGCCAGCTTTCCGGCTATGCGTCTGCACGTTTCCTCATGATCGACCTTGTCCGCGCACACCGGTCCCGGCCACAGGCAAAAAACCATAAAAGAACACCAAGCGGCCAGAAACGTCGTTACATAGCTTGACACGATATGGTTCTGTCTCCTTTTCCCCATCTAATGAATCCCGCGCTTTGTTGTTTGATAACCCCTCTTTTAAGTGGTTCACTGCCCTTCATTCTTGTCGGCGGCCATGGAACATTCACCATCGAAAAAAGCCCCCTCCCCCACTACGAGGCGCGGGGTTTTGATGGTTCCGGCAAAAGATCCGGTTTCGGTTATTTCGGCCCGATCCTTTATGTCCAACGTCCCCTTGACTGTGCCCGATATCTGTATCCTGTCCACGGTGATTTCGGCCTCTACCGATGCGTCTTTGCCTACTATGAGGGTTCCGGAACCCCATATCTCCCCCTTGAAGCGGCCGTCGAGACGAACAGAGCCACTGATTACCAATTTTCCGCCGAACTCGGTTTCCTTTCCCAAAAAAGCCTTTATTTCGTCGTTCCTTTTTTTCACGCCGGATTTACCTTCCTCTCACGGGGACGCGATAAAATCGCCCACTGATGACTTAGACTTTTTTACAGAACTTGTGGAACCCCCAAGCACGTTCCAGCAATTTCCATACCATTACTCATGGTTGCAAAACGAATCGCCGCATACTGACATTCATAATCAACCCCGCCGCCATCATGAGAACGACCATGGAAGAACCGCCGTAACTCATAAAAGGCAGGGGAATGCCTACAACCGGCAGAATTCCCAGGATCATGCCTATATTTATAAATAAAAAAAAAAAAAAAATCATGGTCGCACCATAGGCGACTAAGAGGCCGGAGTAATCGCGTGCCCGCCTTGCAACGTTAAGACCCCACAGTATTAGTGATAAAAAGATTACGAGGACAACAATCACTCCTATAAAACCCCACTCCTCGGCGAATACAGAAAACACGAAATCCGTCTGCTGCTCGGGAAGGAATTTCAGCTGGCTTTGCGTTCCCTTTAAATAACCTTTCCCTATCAAACCTCCCGATCCTACGGCGATGATGGACTGTATTATGTGGTAACCGGCACCCAGGGGATCATGCTCGGGATTAAGGAACATGACGAGACGTTCTTTTTGGTAATCCTTCATTACAAACCATAGTCCCGGAAGGAGGGCCAGGCTGGACGCGCAGAGGAAGAGAAAGGCCTTCATCCGGATGCCGGCGAAAAGAACGAAGGACAGAAAAAGGAGAACCAGGAAGAACGCCGTTCCGAGATCAGGCTGCTTGAGTATGAGCAACGCGGGAACCAGGAGGAGGAGAAACGGCGTAAAGAGATCAGACAAACCGAAAGACGTCCCCTCGTATCGATCGTCGACATATTTGACCAACGCGATTATCATGGTCAGCTTGATAAGTTCAGAGGGTTGCATGGTGAATCCCCCGAGAGTCAACCATCTCTGAGATCCGTGTGTCACCTCGCCGCATACGAAAAGCACCAAGAGAAGCATCAACGACAGGGTGTAAAGAACATACCCGTAACGAACCATCAAGCGGTAATCGATGGAAAAAGCAACCACCATCATTACCAACCCCAATCCTATCCAATAGAGCTGTCTCACGTAGTGCGGAGTGACGTTTCCATAGTCTATATTCGACCCGGCGCTGTAAAGATTGACCAAGCCTATGCCACAAAGAAGCAAGACCAGCATCGGAAGAATCCAGTCGAAATTGATCAGCACCCTCCGGTCAATCTTCATGACTTCGCCTTGTTGATGTGTCGTCGTAACTACCGGTCATGATCGATTCGGGCGCACGCATCACCCTGTTTTCCATGTACCAATCTACTATTTTTCTCGCTATGGGGGCGGCCGCCGATCCGCCGTGACCACCATGTTCCACAACAACCATTACCGTGATCAGCGGATCATCACAGGGGACCGAACATACAAAAAGCGCGTGATCCCTGAACCTATAGGGGATATCCTTCTGCTTTTCTCCATCGTCGTCATCATCAGGCATCGATATGACCTGGGCGGTCCCCGTTTTTCCGCAGACATCCCTTTCTTTCCTCAGGAGCGCCTTTCCCGTTCCCCTCGGCTCGTTTACGGCCCCCCATAGGGCCCGCTTGACCTGTTCCAAGTGCTCTCGTGAAACAGGTAGACGGCCCTGCTCTATCGCTGGAAAGGACTCAACGATATCCCCCCCCGGAGATTCCACCCTTTCTACCAGTCTCGGTTGATACAAGACCCCTCCGTTTGTCATGGCTGCATAAAAGCGAACAAGCTGCAAGGGTGTGGCGCTCAAGAATCCCTGTCCTATAGAAACCGAAACGGTCTCGCCGCGGTGCCAGGGCTCTCCGAAACGCTGCCGCTTCCATTGCGTCGAGGGTACGAGACCAGGCCGTTCACCCGCGATTTCAACGCCCGTGACTTTTCCCAGTCCAAATCGATATGCGTATTCCGCGATAACGTCAATCCCCATTTGGAGTCCGAGGGTGTAGAAATAGACATCACATGACCTCACTATGGCTTGATAAAGATTCAACGCTCCGTGACCTTTCCTTCCCCAGCATCTGAATGTTCGGTCCCCCACCGATAACGAGCCGAGGCACATGATTGTTTCCTCTCCCGTGATCAGACCCTGATCGAGGGCAGCCGCGGCTATGAGAGGTTTAATGAGCGACGCCGGGGGATAGTGGGCGGACAATGCGCGGTTTTTGAAGGGCGCACGGGGGTCACTGCTGAACCGTTCCCAGTCCGCCTCGGAGATCCCCCTGTTGAACAGGTTGGGATCATAGGAAGGCTTGCTTACCATTGCCAGTATCGACCCGTCATTGGGATCCATGACGACCACCGAGCCGGCGGGGCTGTCAAAGGCCTCCCAGCAGGCTTGCTGCAACCCCTTGTCAAGCGTGGTGACCACGTTCAGTCCGGGCACGGCGTCGACCTTGGCCAGCACGTCCAGCGTCCGGCCGGCCACGTTCACCTCGACCTGCGCGCCTCCGCTCTTTCCACGCAAGTATCTATCCATGGTTCTTTCAATACCCGATTTGCCCACGATCGCCCCCCTTCGATAGTCACGGTATGCGGGTGATTGTAGTTCGTTGCGACTGATTTCTCCCACATAGCCCAATGCGTGGGCCGTCGCGTCACCCATGGTATAGTTGCGAACGGGGACAACATCTATGATGACACCGGGGAGCATCGTCGAATACGTCTCCACCAGAGCGACCTTCTCCCAACTTACATCTCTTTCCAGGGTCACCGGCGTGTATCCCCTTCTCAAAGCGGTCCCATCGGCGAGTGTCGCAGGTGGACAAAAATCCCTCGAAAACTCATGAAGAAGTTCCACCGCCCTTCCCACATTTTCCGTCTCCTGGGGGATGACTGCTATATCAAAAGAAGGATGGTTATCCACGAGAGTGGCCCCGTACCTGTCCAGGATCAAGCCGCGCAGCGGCTTTATCTCCTCCACCCGTATGCGGTTATTCTCTGAACGTGTTCTCAGTTCATCACCCCTCAACACTTGAAGATACCAAACTCTTCCCCCGAGCAAGCAAAAAGCGAAAAAAATAAGGCACCCCACGATTACAAACCGTGTTTTGAAAAAGGAAGGATCCTGTCGGTTAAGCTTGTCGTGGTTGGGCATTTACAACATCCTCGATTTTTTTAAAAAGATAAAATAAAAGCGGACTAATCAAGGCGAGAAAGGCCGCATTTACGGCGGCTAGACCGGGATCGCCGGAGAACAAGAAAGAACCGCCCGAGAAAACACCTATAAGAACGGCAAGAAATGCCTGGATACAAGCACAGATAAAGGTAGCGGCCATGACCGCAATTCCCGCCTCACCGTAAATACGGTACGACGCTAAGCGCGCTCCGACAAAGACCAAAACGTAGAAAATCAGGTAAAAAAAAGGGGCCGTGCCTGTCAACGTGTCAAGCATGAACCCAAAAACCATGGCCGCCCAGAGGCCGCGAAGGACGCTCCAATAAAAACCGGCGTAAATCACGAAGAGAAGCGAAATTTCCATTCCGAGAGCCCCTCCGAAAAGAAAGTCCGCCGCGAAAACCTGCATAACAATGACAACCAGCGCCCCAACCGGGAAAAGAACGAAAAAAATCATTTTTCCTCTTTCCTGGATTTTTCTCTATCGAGTTCATCGTCACCGATTTTCTGCTTTTTCCTCACCACCACAAGTACCTCCTCCACCCTGTCTACATTCGCCATGGGTCTGACTCGAATGTCCTGGAACAGTTCATTCGGACTCTTGGACACCTTAATCACGGTGCCCAGCGGCAGGCCTTTGGGAAACACACCGGCAAGGCCTGAAGTAACAACCCTGTCTCCTTCCCGCACAGATTCAGACTGAGGAACGTATTTCAAAACGCAATCAGTCCCCCACCCTCCTTGGAGGATGCCTCGAACCCTGGTCTCCTGGATCAAAGCATCGATCCTGCAATTATAATCATTTACGAGGAGAACCTTTGATACGCTCCACGAAACATCCATGACCTTTCCCACCACTCCTTCCGCCGCCATAACAGGGGAACCGATTTCGATCCCATGACGGCTTCCACGGTCAATTACAAAGGATCTAAAATGCGAAGCACGGTCCCTCAACATAACCCTGCTCGAGACAACGGGATATGAAACACTGTCCTTCAGATCCAACAAAGATTGCAGTCGCTCGCATTCCAATCGGATTTCGCGGGTTCTGTTCAATTCGGATTCCAAAAGAGCGATCCTCTGCCTGAGCGACCTGTTTTCCTCTTGCAAGCCCACCAGGAATATATAACGTCGCCAAGCACCGGCAATCCCGTCACGGGTACCTACGAAAACCTTCTGTAAGGGGGCGGCCGCCTCCAGGACGACCTTCCTTAACAACCCCGTTTCTTCAGTGTCATTTTTATACAAGGATGCGACCGGCATGGCGGCCAGTCCCAATATAAACAGGAGACCAAAAATTATCGTCTGGTGCTTGTTCAGAAAATTCATGACGAAGTGATAGGGATCGCCTCCTCGGCCGGACGGACCGCCTCATTGCCTAACAAGGCTGTTCGCACTAAAAGAAAACCGGGAACTATGCCACACCTGCCCGGCCTTCGATCGTCAAAATTCACCACCGAGGGTTGCAATAAATCCAGTCACAGACAATAAGAATACATCCCTTTGCCATCGAATGAACAGGGCGTTCCCCCGGGTCAAAATTGAACGGAAACCTCCCTCAACAGGTCGATTTCATCCAATGCCATGCCCGCACCCCTGGCCACGGTGGAAAGAGGGTCGTCGGCGATTGCTATGGGCAGACCGGTTTCCTCCTTCAACAACAAATCCAGATTCCTTAGAAGGGCCCCCCCACCGGTAAGAACAATCCCCCTGTCCACGATGTCCCCCGCCAATTCAGGAGGCGCGTTTTCCAGGGCATTTCGAACGGCGTCGACGATCATACCCACCGGTTCCGAGATAGCCTCCCGGATCTCTTCAGAATTTATTTCGATTATCTTCGGAATCCCCGATATGAGGTCTCTTCCCTTAACATCCACCTTTCTCATTTCATCATCCGGAAAGGCGCAACCTATGGCCATCTTGATCATTTCACCCGAACGTTCGCCTATAAGGAGACTGTATTTACGCTTCATATATTGAACAATGGCTTCGTCCATGCGGTCGCCGGCAACCCTTACCGACTTGGAATAAACGATACCCGCCAGCGAGATGACGGCCACCTCCGTCGTGCCGCCGCCGATATCCACCACCATGGAACCCACGGCCTCCGCAATGGGGAGCCCGGCTCCGATCGCCGCCGCCATGGGTTCTTCTATGAGGTAAACTTCTCTGGCGCCCGCCGACTCAGCCGTCTCTTTCACCGCTCTTCGTTCAACCGGGGTGATACCGGAGGGAATGGAGATTATGATCCTTGGTCTCACCAGGGTCTTGCGGTTATGTGCACGGAGGATAAAATGATGCAGCATGGCCTCGGTTATTTCGAAATCCGCTATGACGCCGTCTCTCATCGGCCGAATGGCAACGATGTTCCCGGGCGTCCTTCCAAGCATTTTCTTCGCCTCTTCCCCCACGGCAAGGACCTTTTTCACCCCCCGCACGTCCCGGTGCACCGCCACGACCGAAGGCTCACGAAGCACAACCCCCTTACCCTTTACACTTACCAGGGTATTTGCCGTACCCAGGTCTATAGCCAGGTCATTGGAAAACACGCCCAAAATGTAATCGAATATCAATTTCAATCCTCCTCCGGAACTCTCTCTGAACGCTCATCCTATACAGCATTTGGGATGTCTGATCAACGAAAAAACTGTTGCTTTTTCAAGTTTTCTGTACTATCAGGATGTCCGACTGAGGCCTTTTAAAAAGGGTTGCCTCGTTCTTCCGGTAAAAGGTTTCGGTAAAACCCGGGATCGAAATGAAATAATAATGTTACCGCTAATTCGACTTTTTCCGATTTCATGCCGGGAGACCCGGAGTTTACTCCGACGAACACGACCCTAAAGGCAGGTTTCCTCCAGGACATTGATCTTTTCGGTTTCCCTTTTTAAGGCGAGAGGGTTCCCATAGAGTCATTTCACAGAATCGGGGGTGATTCAGAACACCATGCTGTCTCTCATGAGAAAACACGCAAGAAACTGGCTCATGAAAGTTATCCTGGGCATTATCATTCTTGTCTTTATATTCTATTTCGGTTCCCTGCGAGGCACTCATGAAGCGGAAAAGATACTGGCCGTAGACGATATAATTGTTACAGTCGATGAATTTCGAAAAGAATATCGGCAGCTCCTGGATTTTTACCGAAGACAATACAGCATGGAACTTTCCGACTCTTTACTGGAAATCTTGGATCCCAAGAGGCAGGTATACGATTCACTGCTGAACCAAGCGGTAATCCGGGCAAAGGCGGAGGAATTGAATCTCGATGTAGGCGCCGAGGAAGTTCAGCAGGCCGTTCTGTCCAACCCGAATTTCCAGATAGAGGGCGTATTCGATCTCGAAACATACGAACGGAGACTCCGGTATCTCGGCATGAAACCGGAAGACTTCGAGACCCTGCAGAAAAGATCGCTTATAATATCTAAAGTGGAACGACTAATAAAGGAGTCCGTGAAGGTCTCTGAATTCGAGGCCTATGATCTATATCGCCTGCAAAACCAAGCGCTTAGGCTCGCTTACGCGAAAATTGATCCAGAGGCGTTTACCGGGACCCTGGTCGCCGCCGATGAAATCCTCGAGGAATATTTCGACAAGAACGCCGAAGCCTTCAGGATCCCCCGAAAAGTAAAAGTTCGCTACCTCCGTTTTCCCGTCTCCGATTATCTCGACTCGGTATCCGTAACCGAAGAGATGATCGAAAAATATTACTACGAAAATCCAGGGCTCTTCCTGCGCGATAAAGAAACAAAAGAAAAAGAGGGCGGAGAGGAAGACGATTACATACCTCTCGAGAAAGTACGAGACAGGATTGCCGAAGAACTGGCTGAAGACAGGGCCTTCTACAAGGCTTACGAGGAAGCGAAACGGGTGCACGACACCATCTATCAGAATGATAATTTTGAAGAATATGCGGCCGAACTGGGGATCGTCCCACAGGAAACGGAATTTTTCCCCGAAGAGGATCCCCCGGACGAGCTCGCGGCCGTGGAGAACCTCTTACGCTGGGCCTTTGAGTTGAGACCCGGGGAGATGAGCCCGGTTCTCTCAGACGAAAAGGCCCATTACCTGGTTAAGGTTGTAGACGAGCAGGCATCCCGCATCCCCACCCTTGAAGAAGTGCGGGACCGCGTGGAAAACATGTGGCGTGCCGAGGAATCGCTTCGGCTGGCCAGGGAAAAGGCTCTTGAAATACTGGCGGACTTACAGGAAGGGAAAAGCACCTTGGCCGATCTCCCCGAAGAAGAATTTCTGCGCAAGGGGGAAACGGGATTCTTTTCGCCGGGGGACGAGATTCCGGAAATCGGTTACTCTGAGGAGATAAATAGAGCACTTTTCCGGCTGTCGGGAAAAATCCCCGTAGCGGGGGAAGTCTTTTTCGTCGACGGATGTTTCACGATCATCCAACTGTTGGAAAAGGAACCTATAGACGAAGCGGAGTGGGAAAAGCGAAAAGAAGATGTAACGGCGTCGCTCCTGAGACTGAAAAAGGACATCCTTTTCCGGTCATGGCTCGAAGAAACCAGGAACGCCATGATGAAATCAGGCAGATTAAAGATATACGCCCGGCCCGAGGACCTTTGAAAGCGCTTCCGGCGGGGAGACATTTTCCAATCGGAAGGCCCATTCCCCTTATGTTCCGGGAACGGGCCCTTCCAAGCGAGACCCCTCGGCCTTAATGAAGGCGGCCTATCGTCCCTCAAAAAACACCTGCACCCTCTTCACAGCCTCCGCCCTTTCTCGGGGCGGTATTTTTTCATCGAAAACGAACTCCATGAGATAATACACCTCATAGTTAACGGACGAGGTTTTATATTCCTTCACCTCTGACAGGCGAATCTCTTTCAGTCCCTGGAAGAGAGAATCATTGAAAAGATCCCCTCCGGCCATTATGAGATCAAGTGCCTCTCTGGCGTCTTCTTCACTCTCCAGGACTATTTCGATCCCCTCCAGCTTCCGGACCGCCTCAATGATTTTTTTCTTGTCAACCCGTATTTTCATGAACCTTCCCGCCTCTGGTCTTCAGGCCCGCTTCAGCACTTCATTCACCAGTTTTTCGATGCCTTTCGCCACGTCGGCTATCCCTGGTCCTATCATGTAGGCCGGGGTGGTCACCACACGGTTCCTTTCATCCACCGCCACGGCATCGACACCGCACTTAACGTGCCTTGCCCCCATTTCCTCAACGGCCTTTGACACATCCGACTCGTCGCCGACGGTCAACTCGGGGCTGAAAGATCCCAGGACGCGCGCTGCGATGACCGGCGCTATACACATGAATCCCTGCGGCTTCTTCTGTCCGTGCATCTCAAGGACGATCTTCTCGACCTCTGGAATGACCGTGCAATTTGCCCCCGCCACGGCAAAATCACATAGATTTTTCGCCGCACCGAAGCCCCCCGGAAAAATGACGGCGTCCAGATCCCCGGCGCTCACATCGGTAATCCGGCGGATCTCGCCGCGGGCCAGGCGGGCGGCCTCGACAAAAACCTTTCTCGATTCCGAAACCACCTGCCCGGTGCTATGATCGATCACGTCCCTCTGTTCCCGCTCGGGGGCCGTGCACAGCGTCTCGGCGCCGGCTCGACCAAGAAAATAGAGGGTCAGGGTGGCCTCGTAAATTTCCGAACCATCGAAAACACCGCATCCCGAAAGGACAACTCCCACCTTCTTAGACATGGTCACCTCCTTGAATTATCAATCATCACAAGCCAATAAAAAATTATGGATATTTTATTCGTTCTATGCGCAAGCAACCGCCGAAGAAGATTGAAGCATGTACAACGACATCGAACATAAAGGACAACGCGACGCTTTTTTATTCTATCCTATAACGCTTCAACTTTTCGACGTAAGTGGTCCTATTGAGGTTAAGCAGTTGGGCGGCCTTGTTTTTCACTCCCCCCGACTTCTTGAGGGCTTTTACAAGTAAATCCCTCTCAAATTGGTCTATGACCGAAGTCATGTTGAGTCCCTCGTCGGGAATTTGGATGCTAAGTGGTACGGTCTCGTGTTTAAAACCGGACTGCCTCAATTTTTCAGGCAAATCCCCTTCATCTACAACTCCCTTTCCCTTCATTACCACGAGCATCTCTATGACGTTCTGCAGTTCGCGCACATTGCCGGGCCAGTGATAACGGACCAAGAAATCCATCACCCCTTCGGTCACGCCCTCGACGTCTTTTTTTTTGCTCTTGGAAAAGAAACGGACAAAGTGATCCACCAGCAGCGGAATGTCTTCTTTCCTTTCTCTTAGAGGAGGAATCGTAACGGGAATGACATTGATGCGATAAAACAGGTCTTCCCTGAAACGTCTTTCTTTCACCGCCTTTTCCAGGTTCTGATTGGTGGCGGCGATAATTCGAACATCGGCATCTATGGTTTTCATTCCGCCGATCCGCTCGAACTGTCTCTCCTGGATGACCCTTAGAAGTTTCACCTGGAGCGCCGGGCTCATGTCACCTATTTCGTCAAGAAAGATGGAGCCTCCCTGGGCAAGCTCGAACCGCCCCGTTCTGCTTCGCACAGCCCCCGTGAAAGCCCCCTTTTCGTGACCAAACATTTCACTTTCAAGCAGTTCCTCGGGTATAGCGCCGCAATTGACCGTTACCAGCGGTCCGGATTTTCGCTCGCTGTTAAAGTGCAGGGCCCGCGCCACCAGTTCCTTCCCCGTTCCGCTTTCCCCGTAGATGATAACGGTGCTGTCCGTTTCGGCCACCTTTTTTATCGTGTCGAAGACAGCCTTCATCTTGGCGCTGTATCCGATCATCCGCCCGAAGTCATATTTTTCCTGTAGCTGATCCTTGAGGGTTACGTTTTCTTCCTTGAGGCGGGCGAATGCCAGGGCGCGCTCCACGGCCAGCATGACCCGATCGGGTTTGAGGGGCTTGGTGATGTAATCGAAGGCACCCAGTTTCATTGCCTCCACGGCGCTGTTCACCGAGGCGTAACCCGTAATGACGATGACAAGGGCGTCCGGATCAGATCCCTTGATGTGACGAAGAAGTTCCATGCCGTCCATGCGGGGCATCTTGAGATCCGTCACCACGAGGTCGTACCGGCCTTTCGAACAGGCATCGAAGGCTTCCCGGCCATCCCCCACCGCATCCACCAGGAAGGAGTTCTCCGAAAGCGCCTCGACCAGGGATTCCCTGTTCGCCACATTATCGTCAACCACGAGTATCCTGTGCTTCTTCATATGGTCCACAAATCAAGAAAACGTTAAAGGGCGCGTAACCGACGATTAGTGCCGAGATAAAACCATTAGACAACAGTTACTGATGATCGTTGTAAACGAATAGTTCATAATAGTCAACCCGAACCCCTATTTACGCCTTACTCGGCGTGACCATTCATCCCATTCTTTTACGATGCTTTCCCGGGGACAGGTCGGAACGGTATCACACCACGCGCTAAAATATTTTTATTTTTTTGCAAAAAGCCATCAAGAAAAAAAGCCGTTCTGCCGATTACAATCATGGATACCCATGTAAATGTGTAAAAAAGAAGGTATATAGGGAGTAAGTCCATGACAATCTCTTCGTTCCGGATCGAAAGCGTGATCCGGCTGTATACGAGACAGAACAACGCAAAATGTTCCCCCTCCCCATCGGGACAGGACCCCGACCAACCATACGGTGACAGGGTGACCCTCGTTAGAGAAACCTACAAAACCGAAGCCTTTG
>JAHDRK010000017.1 GCA_018433345.1 Syntrophobacterales bacterium
GAAATCAGGGGAGAAAATCGTTTCTCTGGTCGGGTTGTTGGGAAGTGGTTGTGTAAGATGACTTCGGCGTTTATTATCAAGGAGTTACGAGGAGCGCGGGCTTTGAGACTGTTTTGCGGTAGGTCGGCGTTCCCTCCACCAATTGACAATCCGGCACAATCCAAGAAAGCCCGAAACCTGCAGAAAATGAGGGTTTTATCTTGCATCCCACGCTGAAGCGCTTCAAACAGCGGAAGCCCCAAACCATTGATGCCTTTGCGGATTGGGTGAATGAAGAGCGTAAGATAGGCTTGGACCGACAAGGACAAGCACAGACGAACAATGACAGGGGAAGCGACGATTTATCAGTGCAGGTCGGTGAATGTTCGTGTCCGCCCTTGAGTTCCGCCTGCCTGGCGGCAAATGGCGCACTTTCCTTATCGAACCTAGCCTGCCATCTCCTCGACCGTCAGGTCGAACGGCTGGCCGCCGATTTCGAAAAGGAAGGCGGTTTCACGGAGCGTTTCTACCTGGTACGAGCAGCGAAACGGAAAGAACGGGGACGATGATGAAGCGCCACACCAACCTCCCATCCTTCAGTAGACCGGCAGTAGACCGGCGCCCGTCCGGGAAGGAAAGGGGCTGTATGATGAAGTAAAAAGGCCGACTACCGGCCTTCCCGCGTTTCCTTGCCCTGCGGCGTTCATCCCCGGGCGGGCCGTCCCTCGACATCTCTGAAGATCGGGGATTGACCGTCCCTTTCGATCATGGTGACGGCGATGTCCCGCTCATGTACAAATCCACTTACCACGGCATCCGCCCCGTCATTCAAAAGAAATTCCTTGATGTTCCTGTAGTCGGCCGGTCCCAGGCGCAGTTTGTAAATGATGCCTTCCTCGGTTTTCAGGATCCACTCATGACCTGCTTCGACGAGCGTTCCTTCCATCGTGGACAATGTGCCCCGCTCCACGTAATCCCGACATCTCAGGCTTTCCGCAAAGGCCACACTATGGATAGCAAAAAATGCAACGATCATAACCACCGTCGCAACGAGAACTATCTTTTTCATAGTCATGCTCCATTCTGTGTTGACGTTTAATTCCATCATACATGTTGCATGTGAAGGCACCGTGAATATGATATGAAAAAGCATGGAGGGGTCAAAAGGAATGGTCTCAGTCCTTCGCCGGGAGCGAACGGCATGGATTGGAAAGCCTGTATTCCCGGAACCACCGAAAGTGGCTTTCAGGGTTGGACGGTTGTCACTCCTCCTGCATGAAAACTTCACCGGCGTCATGCTTTTTAAGGCGGGTAAAGCCGGAGCGGTTATCACTTGCTCCCGCTCCGGCGTCTTTTGGATGATCTAATGATCTGTCTGTTGTGTGAACCCGGTATATTTAATCACGCGCGGGCTGCTTCTCCATAAGTGTCGAGAACCCCGGTCGTACCAGCAAGGGCATGCCGATGTCGAGAAAGAGGTCGCGTTCATCGTAGACGGGCCAAAATGATTCTTTGTGCCATTTCCGGGGATGTGTCCCCGTGGGATTGCCTGTTGCCGCAAACTGCACCTGCAGGTTCATCAACGTTTCGGATACCCAGTCGTCCTTCCATCCGACCTCGGGATCTTTAATGGTGAAATCCGGATTCAGGGTAAGAAGGGGATCGACTATGGCGTACACGAACCGGGAGACAGACTGCTGGTTCCCGAACCCGTAGGACACATCGATGCCGTGCCAGGCGTTCACGCCGTGCCTCTTCCAGCCCTCCGGGACATGGGTGAACACATAGGCGTAAATCGGGGATTCCATGTATCCGCTCATTGTTTGAAGGACGTATCCCAGCCAGGACATGGGGAATTCCACCGGGAAAAAGCTCTGTACACTCGGCTGATAGACTTCCTCTCCAGTGACGCCCACCATGTAAGGTACATCGTGGATCCCGCCGTTCATAAAAATGTCCTCCATGGAATCGGTCAGGAAATAGCCGTCCTCGGTATAGACCGTCGTAAACCCGCTATCACCGGTACCGAAAAGGTCGGCGCTGGCCGCCGTGACAACCTCCTGCCATGTCTTTTCGCGCATCTCGGCAAGACTGGAGCACTCGAGGTTGTTCTGTACATTCAGGCCCATTTGCTCCCCCTGCTGAAGCGGTACGGAACCGAAAAAGAAACCACTCTGGCATATGGCCCGGTGAAAGAGTCCTTCGGCAAGAGGCGAGGCCATCAGCCCGTTCACCTTCATACCGCCCCCTGACTGACCGATGATCGTGACGCGATCCGGGTCGCCGCCGAAGGCCTCGATATTTCTCTGCACCCATTCAAGGGCGGCTATCAGGTCCAACATACCGTAGTTCCCGGAAGCGTTGTTTCCCGATTCGGCCGTCAGTTCAGGATGGGCCATATATCCCAGCACTCCCAGTCGGTGCTGAACGGAAACCCAGACCACACCGTGCTGGGGCATGGCCGGGGCGTTGTATCCGTGATAACTGGTGGAACCGTTCACGAGTCCCCCGCCGTGGAAGAACACGATCACCGGATACCGATCCCGGGTATGCCTGGCCGGGGTGACCACGTTGAGATAAAGGCAGTCCTCGCTCATCTCGGACTCGGGGATCGAATCATAAAAAAAGCTTTGCGGAAAGGGGTACTGTGCGGCCATGGGACCGAAGGTGGTGCATTCACGGATTCCCTCCCATGGCTCCACCGGCTGTGGCGGTTTCCATCGCAACTCTCCCACGGGAGGAGCGGCGTAGGGAATGCCCCTGTAAATACGGACCGGCTCTCCAATGGTGCCGATGAAATCTTCCCCCACAACGGTCTCGCCCGTGAAAATTTGCCAACTGGGTTTGATGGCGTCTATCATCGTTCCCGATATGAGCCCCGAGTCGATCCGGATCGGATCGGCGATCGGTCCGACAACTGCCGGAATGCCTCTCGGAACATCGAATGCGGCTGCCGCCGACTGTGTCAGGCCGGCGGATGACAGGACAAGCAGGCATGCGCCCACAACAAGTGCCGACATAATGGTGGAACTGCTATGACGCTTCATATTCCCTCCTCCTTATGTATCACCCTGGTCTCCGAACATGCGACACCGGAAACCATCAATCCATATCCGTCAATGTATGCATGGTGCGGCCGAAAACCGGTGCACCCGCTTTCTGTGAAAAGACGCCGACGATGGGTGAAACAACCCCCGGGGGCCATCGGGCGCTTCCCGGAGGCGCCCGGTCTCGGCAATTTGAGAATGGTCTTCCTCATCAGGCACTTCCTCGCAACTCGGAATACAGTTACCCAGAACAGCGATAAAAGGAATGCGCCGTGACGGGTCAGTGCAAATCCGCGCAGGTGGTGTCAGTTCATGCTGTCAGTAAGAATGTCTCAGTGCCCGTGATGTCGGGGCAACAGGAGAGGATGCGACGGGACGACATCCCTTAACTCCCTTTGTAAGGAACGGGCGATCAAAAGTCAATTGCATCTTTAGTCCCCAAAATACGCCTTTGATGCCGCATGGATAGAGGCGCCGGCTCTTTTCGACTAAATCGGAGGGAATGATTATATTCAAGTAATATCTGAAATACATGGGGGCGACACGGTTTCGACGGGGCGGGGATAGTTGAAGCTGCAGAAGCGTGTCGAGGTTCCTACAGGCCTCGTTAAACAGGTAGGAAAACATAATCGCAGACAACTACGATTACGCCGTAGCCGCTTAAGACGGCTGCCGTTCGGTAGTGTAAAAGAAAGTTCGCAATTTGAGGTATTGTCAGAGGCCATCGATATCTCCTAAAAAGGTGTTAGCGAAAGCACTTGAGAAAGGAGACAGAGCGATGGTCCGGAAGTATGACACCGCGACGTATAAGAAATTACTGCTGCATTTCATGGGGGAATCGTATCCGTTGTATGCGATGCTCCAGTGGTTGACACAGCGGATGATGGAAGTGGAATCGGAGATGAAAGTGGGAGCGGCCAAGGGGAAACATAGTGATGAAGGGACGACGCATTTTTCAGGGACCCGGGTCCGACGGTTTGATACCCGGTTTGGGGCCTTGTATTTGTTGGTTCCGAAGCTTCGTCAGGGTGGGTATGTTCCCTTCTTTGTCACGGAGAAGAAGCGTTCCGAGCAGGCGTTGATTTAGGTGGTACAGGAGGCATTTATCAATGGTGCCTGGTGTCTTTACCCGGAGGATGGAACATCTGGTCAAGTCTTTGGGTATTGAAGGTATGTCAGCGGATCAGGTATCGGTCATGGCGAAGGAACTGGATGACCATGTGTCCTGGTTTCGATCCCAGTCCCTGGAGCGAGAATATCCCGTTATCTGGGTGGACGCCCTATATGAGGATATCCGTTTCGACGGTAAAGACTCCTTTGCCGCAAGACTGAAGACCATCTGGCTGCAGCCCACAAAGGAGACGGCCCTCCAGGTAGCCCGGATGGTGATCGATGAATATCGAGATCGTTTTCCACAGGCCATTACGATCTCGGAAGAAGGTCTGGAGAATGCCCTGCAGTACCTGTCATATTCCTCATTC
>JAHDRK010000050.1 GCA_018433345.1 Syntrophobacterales bacterium
GGGGGATATCGGCT
This sequence comes from Syntrophobacterales bacterium, assembly GCA_018433345.1. Taxonomy (GTDB): domain Bacteria; phylum Desulfobacterota; class Syntrophia; order Syntrophales; family UBA2210; genus MLS-D. Next base: position 15 of record JAHDRK010000050.1, read on the forward strand.
TCGAAGCGAGCGTTTGCGGAGGCATCCCGATTATAAAGACCCTGAAGGAAAGCCTGGCGGGCAACAACATAAAGTCGATTTTCGGCATTGTTAACGGCACCTGCAATTATATCCTCACGCGGATGACAGACGAAAAGCTTCCTTTCGAACAGGTACTCAGGGAGGCTCAGATCCTGGGGTTCGCCGAAGCCGATCCGTCCTACGACGTCGATGCCGCTGATACGGCGCACAAGCTGGCCATAATCCTGTCGCTTTCCTACGGCAAGCGGGTGCGTCTGGAGGATATTTATCGCGAGGGAATAGCCGATCTCGATCAGCGGGATGTGGAGTACGCGAAGCAGCTGGGATATAGAATTAAACTGCTTGCAATTGCAATGCAGCGAGGAGAAAAGATCGAGGCGCGGATACACCCCACCATGATTCCGGACGACAGCCTGCTGGCCAAGGTCGGCGGCAACTATAATGCGGTACACATCTTGGGTGATGCCTCCGGCCCGCTGCTCTTGTACGGCCAAGGCGCGGGTATGCTGCCGACGGCAAGCGCCGTTGTGGGGGACCTGATCGACATCGCGCGTGATATCCATATAAAAACCTGGCGGCGGGTACCCTTGCGCTCTTTCAAAAAGGACCAGATAACAGATATCGATCTACTGCCCATGGAGGAAGTCAGAACCAACTATTATTTCAGATTTGCCGCCGTGGATCGTCCGGGCGTGCTTTCGGCCATTGCCGGGATCCTTGGAAAGCACGACATAAGCATCGCTTCTGTCATACAAGCGGAGCGCAAAGACAAGGGACCGGTCCCCATAGTGATGACAACCCATGATTGTCGGGAAAGGGATGTCCAAATGGCATTGAAAGAAATCAACAAACTGGAAACAGTTCTCGACGAGACGGTTTTAATTCGAATCGAAGACAGGTAGAGATAGGACGCAATGAAATATGTTATTCTTCTTGGCGACGGCATGGCGGACTATCCTATCCCCGAGCTGGGAGGGGCGACCGTTCTAGAGGCCGCCCACACTCCCGCCATGGACAGGATAGCGGCCCAGGGCGTTATCGGCCTTATAGACACAATACCATCGGGATGCGCGCCTGGAAGCGATGTGGCGAACATGACAATTCTCGGATACGATCCTCGCCGAATTCGAGCGGGGCGTGGGGCACTCGAGGCCGTCGCAATGGGTGTTGTCCTGTCGCCGGGAGGAGGGGAATCGGCTTTCCGATGCAATCTTGTCACGCTCTCGAAAAACGAAGCGGGCCAACGTGTCATGGAAGATTTCACCGCGGGGCACATCAGCTCCGAAGAGGCTGCGATCCTTGTACGCCATCTGGATCACGAGCTTGGTGGAGAAGGGGTTATATTTCGCCCCGGGGTTGGATACCGTAACTTGATGATATGGAAGGGCGCGCCCGAGGAGCCCGAAGAGATGGAAACGACGCCTCCCCACGATATAACAGGAAAAGTGATATACGATTACCTGCCCAGGGGGAGGGGGTCCGAGTTTCTCCAGGAACTGATCGATCGATCCATGATTGTCCTTGCCGACCACCCCGTAAACCGCGAAAGGGTCTCGCGAGGAGACCGGCCGGCCGCCTCGATCTGGCCCTGGGGGCAGGGAGGGGCGCCGCGCATGAAAAAGCTCACGGAGCTTTATGGGATCTCGGGTGCGATGATTTCTGCGGTGGACCTGCTCAAGGGTATCGGTATATGCGCGGGACTTGAGGTGTTGCCGGTTCAAGGCGCAACGGGGTACGTGGACACGAACTATAGGGGAAAGGCCGAAAGGGCGCTCGAATGGTTGGAGAAAGGGGATTTCATCTTTCTTCACGTGGAGGCCCCTGATGAAATGGGTCATGAAGGCAACGTAAAAGGAAAGATCAAGGCCATAGAAAATTTCGACGAGATGGTCGTGGCGAGGGTACTGGAGGGACTTGAATCGAGCGGATATGAGTACCGGATCATGGTCCTTAGCGATCACGCGACTCCCATAAAGGTGGGAACGCACGTCTCCGATCCGAGCCCCTTTGCGGTTTTGTCGTCGCGAAAGGAAGAAAACCGCGGCCTGGGTTGCAATTTTGGTGAAAAGTCGGCTGCCGATTCGCGGATACTAGTATCGCCCGGATACATACTGATGGAATATTTCGTGGGAAACTGGAGGTCTTTCATTGATCGTTTCTGAGATATCCGTTCGTGTCATTTACGCGGACACGGACGCCATGGGCATCGTTTACCATTCAAATTACATGAGATGGTTCGAAATGGGCAGGACGGAGCTGCTGCGTTCTTCGGGGATATCACCACTGGTCATGGGCCGGGATACCTTTTTCTTTCCCCTGACAAAGCTCTTTTGCCATTATTTTGAACCGGCCGGATACGACGACCTGCTCATGGTGGAGACAAAACTGGCCGAGATAAAAAGGGCGAGTCTACGCTTTGACTATCGAATCTTCGATGACAAACGTGAACGATGCCTCGCGGAAGGATGGACGCTTCACGCCTGCACGAAAGAGAACGGGAAGATCGTTCGAGTACCGGAAATAATTTCGTCACTCATAAAATCGGAAGGAGATGAATAATGGCGAAGGGAATTTCAAAAAGAGAGCTGAAAGAACCCGACCAGTTTGAGACTTTCCTGGCGCGCAGTCTGCAAACCGTCATGGAACACAAAAAGGAACTCTACATCGCCGCCGCCGCAGTCTTTGTCGTTATTCTAGCTATTGCCGGTATTTTTACTTACAAGGCACAATACGAATCCAAGGCAAATGATCTCTACGCGCAAGCCTCCGGCAGATATGAATCTCTTGATTATCCCATGAAAGACAGGCCCGCCCTTGAAGACGCCGTTGCCGGGTACGAACTCTTGCTGGAGCGATATCCCCGAAGTTCCGCGGGAAGGCTTGCCTATTATAATCTGGGTAACCTGTACCATGCCCTTGGATCATACGAACGTTCCGTCGATGCCTTCAAGAAATTCCTGGCAAAGGGATCAAAACAGGGAGACCTGAAACAACTTGCCTACTACGGCCTCGGCTATGGATACGAAGCGTTGAGGGATTACGAAAAAGCCCTTGAGGCTTTCAAAACGGCGGCGGACAAGGCCCTTGGCGAGCATTTCAGAGTGATAAATTATTCAAATATCGCGAGGGTCTATGAAAAGATGAACAACGCGGAAGATGCGTCGCTCTATTATGAGAAGGTTCGGGACGCCGGCTTGGATTCACTGCTGGCGAGTCTCGCGGAACGTAGGATAGCCATGTTGAAATAGAAGACGAGGTTACTGAAATGAACAAGCTTATGTCCGGAAACGAAGCGATAGCGAGGGGCGCCTATGAGCATGGTGTTACCTTTGCCGCCGCCTATCCCGGTACACCCAGTACCGAAATCACCCAGGAATTTTCACGATACGAAGGTGTTTATGCCGAATGGGCCCCCAATGAAAAGATAGCCCTCGAGGCGGCGATAGGGGCCGCCTTTGCCGGCGGCGACGCCATGGCCGTCATGAAACACGTGGGCGTCAACGTAGCGGCCGATCCACTGTTTACCGTGAGTTACACGGGAACCAACGGGGGGCTGGTGGTCGTCGTGGCTGACGATCCTTCCATGCATAGTTCCCAGAACGAACAGGACAGCCGCAATTACGCGCGTTTTGCGAAAATCCCCATGCTCGAACCCGCGGACAGTGACGAGGCGCGACGTTACATCAGGCTGGCTTTCGAGCTTAGCAGGCGGTTTGACACTCCGGTTTTCCTCAGGTCGACGACCCGATTGTCGCATTCCAAGTCCGTGGTGACTTTAGACGAACCCCGGGAGCAAAGAAAGGCGACAGGGGCAGTCAAGAATGCCGCGAAATTCGTCATGGTGCCGGCCATGGCGAGGGGAAGGCGTGTCGTTGTGGAAAAAAGGATGAGGGATATCGGAAAGTTCGCCGAAACCTTCAGCGGGAACAAGGTGGAAATCAACAATCCATCCATGGGCATAATCACGGCGGGCATGGCCTATAATTACGCCAAGGAGGCCTTTCCCGAGGCGTCTTTCCTCAAGCTCGGCATGGTCAACCCGCTGCCGGAAACAATGATCCGCGGCTTCACGGACCGCGTAGACACGCTGTATGTCATAGAAGAACTCGACCCTGTCATAGAAGACCAGGTTAGGGCAATGGGTATCGAGGTCATCGGAAAGGAAATATTTCCCTATACGAACGAGTTCGATCCCGGCGTTCTTGTCGAGGCCGTGACCGGAAAATCCCCCATTAAGATCAGACCCGAACTGCCGGCGCTTCCCAACCGCCCGCCCAATTTGTGTCCGGGTTGCCCGCACAGGGGGTTGTTTTACGTCTTCGGGAAGCTCAATGTCTTTGCGGCGGGAGATATCGGATGTTACACCCTTGCCTTCCAGAGACCGCTCCAGGGGCTGGATTCATGTATCTGCATGGGAGCGAGCGTGGGGATGGCCCATGGCATGAGCAAGGCACAAGAGGATGGAAAAAACAACGTCGTGGGAGTGATAGGCGACTCCACCTTCATACATTCCGGGATCACGTCACTGCTGAACATGGTCTACAACCGGAGCAATTCCGTTGTCGTAATTTGTGACAACCGAACGACAGCCATGACAGGCATGCAGGATCATCCCGGAACGGGGGTGACGCTGCAAGGGCGGGAGACAAAGGCCCTGGATTTCGAAAGGCTTGCCCGCTCGATGGGAGTGGATAACGTGCGTGTAGTCAACCCACTCGATTTAAAGGAGACCAGAGAGGCGATAAAGGATGAGCTTGCCGCCGAGGGTCCTTCGCTCGTAATAGCACGGGCGCCTTGCGCGCTCCTCAAATCGAAGGATGGGGAATCCATGTCCCCCCTCATGGTGGAACGGGAGCGATGCACCGGCTGTCGTGCCTGTATCTCTATCGGATGTCCCGCCATTTCCTGGAGACGGTTCGAACAGCTGGACGAACCCATTCCTGAAAAGAAAACCAAGAAGCAGGAAGGGATAGCGGTAATCGATCCCGCCGAATGCAATGGATGCACCGTATGTAGCCAACTTTGCAAGGTGAATGCCATCGTGGAGGTAAGGGACAATGACTGATTCAAGAAAGGTGACAACCGTCCTATTCGTCGGGGTGGGAGGCCAGGGGATAATACTCGCGGGGGACATACTTTCAGAGATAGTGATGCGCGCCGGTTACGACGTGAAAAAGAGCGAGGTCCATGGCATGGCCCAAAGGGGTGGATGCGTCAGCAGCCATGTTCGCTACGGATCCAAGGTTTATTCACCTCTACCGGGTAAGGGTGACGTGGACATACTGGTTTCCTTCGAGCGGATGGAAACCTTACGTTATCTCGACTACCTCAACGAAAAAAGCGCGGTGGTGGTAAACGACGAGACCATATTTCCGCCCTCGGTAAATCTGGGCGAGGAGCCGTACCCTGATGCCGTGATGGAGATACTACGGAGGTATTTCCCCGCCGTTAAAGCCCTGAAGGCGACCGAAATGGCCCGGGTGGCGGGGGACAGGAGAATGGCCAACACGGTTATGCTGGGCGCCCTTTCGTCTCTTTCCTCTATTGACGAAGGTCTTTGGAAAGAGGTCCTGAAGGAAGCGCTGCCGAAAAAACTAGTGGAAAAAAACCTAAAGGCCTTCGATATGGGTCGCAAAGCGTAATTTAGTATGAAACATGTGCTCTACATGTTCTGCTTTATCCTTGCCTTGGGGGGACCGGGGCCCCTCGCCTTAACCTGGGCGGAAGAAGAGGAGTTCCTTGTTGCGGCGGAAGCCGAAGGAGCCGGACAGCTCGAGTTCGCCGAGCACCTTTTCCAGGAAGGTGATTACTTTCGGGCTATCGGGGAATACAAGCGCTTCCTCTTTCACTTTCCAAATGCCGGTGAGAAGCAAAAAGAAGAAGCATATTTCAAAATCGCCATGTCATACTACCGGGCCCAGCACTGGGAAGAGGCGATCAACTCTTTCAACGTCTTCCTGGAGCGATTTCCCGGCGCTTCCAAGCGGTCAGAAGCCCTTTTTTACAAAGGGCGGGCCGAACATGAGCTTGGTTTTTATGAAGACGCGTTGTCCTCCTACGAGGTCCTCGCACGCTCCGATGTTTCAGAACTTAGAAACAAGGCGCTTTTCGAAAGCGCCATGGTTTACATAGATCTCAATCAGTGGGATGATGCCGCAAAGGCGCTTGCACGCATTTCCGACCAAAGTGCATTGAAACACAGAGCGGGAATCGTCTCGGAGGGTCTTGAAAACGTGGACAATCTCCCCAGTAAATCGCCGGTTTCGGCAGGCGTGTTTGCCGCGATGATACCTGGGGCGGGTCATGTCTACACCGAAAATTATCGCGACGGTCTGGTGGCTTTTCTTCTGAACGGTCTTTTTATATGGGCCGCTATTGAACAATTTGAGGATGATAACGAGGTTACGGGCGGAATCATCACCTTTTTCGAGCTGGGCTGGTACACGGGAAACATATACAGCGCGGTGGGCAGTGCCCACAAATTCAATGAAAGGGTTGAAGAAGGTTTTATAAGATCGCTGAAGGAACGAGGCCGGCTGTCGATCGTTCCGGGCGAAAACGGCACGGATCACCACCTAGCCTTTACCCTGAGATTTTGAGGAATATCATGTCATCAAGACTTATTGTTCCGGCAACGTTGTTATTTATTTTGTATGCCGTACCCGCTTTCCCCTGTGATGCGCCCTGGAATTTCAACAGGGGAGACAATGAAACGAAGGCGGTCGTAGTGGAGGCGGAACGGGAAAGCGACGGCCTTGTCATTAAAGAATTGAGGGCCTTTTTTTCAGCCGTTTCACGTGTGGACGGCGATCGCTGTCCGATGAGGCCGACCTGCAGTGCTTACTGCCTGGAGGTCTTCAGGAACTGCGGTTTCATCAAGGGCTTTGTCATGACAGCCGATCGACTCATCCGGTGCGGAGGGGACACGACCCGCTGGACAACCGTTAGAGAGGGGGGGTATTATGATCCACCTGCGCACAACTATTTCTGGAATATAGGAGAAAAATGTTCCGTCTGCGGACCGTGAAACGACAGAATTATGACTGTAGATTATTACGCTGTTTTGGGCATAAAGAAAGGTGCTTCCGCCGAGGAGATAAAAAAGGCCTATCGCAAAAAGGCTCTACTTTATCACCCCGACCGCAACCCCGGTGACAAGGCCGCCGAAACAGAGTTCAAAAAAGTAAGCGAGGCCTACGCCGTACTCAGCGATCCGGAAAAAAGAAGGCAGTATGACACCTACGGTTCGCAGGCCTTCGGCAACAAGTTTTCCCAAGAGGACATCTTCAGGAATTTCGATTTTCAGTCGATCCTCAGAGAATTCGGCTATAGGGGTGGTTTTGGAGGCAAAAGTACATCCCGACGCGTCGATCCCTTTGCGGACCTTTTCGGCGGATTTCGCCAGACAAGGCAAACTCCCCGACCTCGTCGGGGCGACGACGTCGATTATAACCTCGAGATTACCCTTGAAGAGGCATTTGGGGGGGTCGAAAAAAGAATATCTTTAAGGGGACCTGACCGAAGTGATAAAATTCTCGTAAAGGTTCCGCCTGGAATAACGACGGGCCAGAAACTGAGAATCCCCGGCAAGGGAGGGGAGGGGAGTTTCGGCGGTCAGTCCGGTGATGTCTTCATAACTATACGCGTAAAACCGCATGAACGTTTCGCAAGGGAAGGCGACGATCTCACCGTTCAGCACACGATCAGCTATTCCCAGGCCGTTCTGGGCACGAGCATAGATGTTCCCACCATTGACGGAGAAATGAAAAGAATCAAGATTCCTCCAGGGACCCAGCCTAACACGAGAATTAGGCTCAAGGGGCATGGAATGCCTCGTTTCAAGGGATCGGGACGAGGCGACGCTTTCGTCCGCTTGAACATCGAAGTACCGAAAAAAATCACGGACAAGCAGGAAAAACTAATAAAACGTCTTGCCGAAGAAGGATTGTAAATTGGATAATCACAACAACAATCTGCAGGTGCTGGATCACATATTTAAGCCTTCCGCCATAGCCGTAATCGGTGCCTCTGCGACTCCCGGAAAGTGGGGCTATCTCATGATCCAGCGTTTGATCTTATCGGGATACAGCGGAAAAATATATCCCGTAAATCCAAATCAGAATGAAATATTAGGATTTTCCTGCCACAAAAGCATTTTAGATATAGCCGGTCCTATAGACCTCGCCGTCATCACCACGCCGGCGGAGGCCGTACCGGGACACCTTCGTGACTGCGCGCGTCGCGGCATAAAAGGGGCTGTAATCATTACGGCGGGATTTGCGGAAACAGGAGATGAAGGGGCCCGCCTTGAGGATGAGCTACGCTCCATAGCGATCGACACGGGTATTCGCTTTGTAGGCCCCAATTGCATGGGACTATGGAGTGCCGCCGGGAAGGTGAATCTCTGCTTCAGCAGACCTGTCAATGCCGGGCCGGTTTCTTTTATTTCACAAAGCGGTACCTTTGGAGTTGCCATAGCCCAGGTAGCTTCTCAAAAGGGATACGGGCTGAGGATTTTTGTCAGTATAGGCAACCAAACCGATCTTGACGTATCGGATTATTTCGATTACTTGGCGTCAGACGATGAAACGAAGGTGGTAACCGTCTACCTCGAAGGCTTGAAAGCGGGCCGCAGGTTTTTTGAAAGCGCCCGTAACATGGTTAAAAAGAAACCCGTTGTCCTCTACAAGGGCGGACGTACGAAAGAGGGCGCCCGCGCAACAATGTCCCATACCGCCTCGATCGCGGGCTCCGACCGGGTTTTTGACGGCATGTGCCGACAGGCGGGAATCATTCAGGTTCAAGAGGCGTTTCACCTTTTTGAAATAGCGGAGGCCCTTGTCGGATCGCCCATACCCCGGGGAAACAGGGTCGCCATCCTTGGAAGCGGCGGCCAGGGGGTAGTCGGTACCGACGCCTGTGCCTCGCTTGGTCTGCAGCTGCCCGAACTCGATCCCCATACGGCTTCTGAAATAAGCGGCCTTCTCCCGGGGCACGCGCCGCTCGCTAAGAATCCCGTGGATTTCGCTGGATCGCGTCGCACCGCGCTCCAAGAGGCCGAGATTATTGAAAAATTATTAAAGCTTGACTACATCGACGGTGTCATAAGCAATGTTCCCGTAAGCCCGCAAATATGGGATCCCACCCTTAAAATAGATCTTGGGGAATCGATGCCTTTCCCCAAATCGGTACAAGAGGCTATCGAAGGTGCCCGCATGTACGCCTCGCTTCCCGTACGTTATGGTAAGCCAGTAATATGTTTACGTTTTTCAAGGCTTGAACAGGATATTATGGAAGATATTCTTAAAGAAGGTGGAATTCCCATATACGACACACCGGAGCAGTGCGCCCGGGCAATGGCTGCCCTGGTGCAATACGGCCGGGTTCTTTTTTAAGAATCAGTATTCTTAAAGAATTAGATACATTGTTATTAATCTTAATAATCCTATCAACCATCATTGGAGGAATTTGTCAGTTACGTTTAGGAAGAACGCCGGGACGGGTCTCAGCAACTCTTGCGTAAAAATCCCAATGTCTGATAAGATATGTTATGTAAACTTTTCAAAAGGTGCTTGGGTTGCATTACTGCTTGACCGCTTCTGTCCAGCTTCTATCCATCCCGTCCCATGTTTTCTTTTAGAAAATTTTTTTCATGAGAGTTCTACTTCGCCCCACGCGCCAAGCACATCGTCGACCACTATCACCGCTCCGCGTACCCCCTCTATGGCGGAGGCATAATCCAGCGTTTTCTTGATGTCGTTTTTGTGCCGTACCATGTTGCACAAGGCGGTGGCCGCCGCGTCGGCAAGTGCCCCTGAGGTTGAAAGGACGGTCACGGCATCCGCCTTGCCGAAACTGATGGATGGCCCCACAGTGGCCGACGAGGTACACACTGCAAGGGGGGTGCGGATAGGTTTGATTGTCAAATGCACCTTGTATGAAAGCGGCGAAGCCCCTGCGAAGATAGCCACCCTTCCCTCACGGTCCAGGAGATTGAAATATATGTCCCCGCCGTTTTCAATGATGAGATTCGATACGAGAGGAGCTAGGTCTTTTCCGACATACTCGGCTACCGCCCCGGCCACTGCGGCCATAGGTCCCACATTTGCCGTGTGTGACGCCTTAATCATGGAACGCACGATGCTGGGGGCCAGCGGATCATCGGGCATGGGTGCGAGGGTGGTCAAAAAATCGGCATGGAAAGCGCCGTAGGATTCGAGGTGAGCACGGAACTTCAAGAGCGATTTCAGGGCCTCTGACGAAAGATCTTTCTCGGCGCTTATAAAGAGATCGGATTCTTTTACCGTTGCCGTAAAACAAAACAGGCCTTCAGAGGTAACCAAACTGCGATATTCTCTTTCGCCGGGAGAATGATCAATTATAAAACAATGGTTCACGGAGACATCCTATTACAAGGAAATTATGTTGAAAATATTATCGAGATCATCAAGCGAATGTCGTGGAACCGATTCCAAGCACATGGTCCGCAGCGGCTTTCATATCTTCTGAAATATCGATCTTGAATCCGTCTCCAAGGTAAATTATCGTCTCGGCGCATCCGTTGGTATGTAGATGTAAATACGCAGGGTAACCGCCGCGATAGTTTTCAAGCATTGTTTTGAGGTAAGCGAGCTGATCCATGCCTACTTTATCGGGATCAAAGGAAAAATGAACCGATGAAAAGGGCGTTGCAAAGGCATCCTCTACGGAGGTGACTTCATTGGCGATCAACTTGGTGCCCTCTTCGGAAGCATCGACAGTACCCTTGATCCAAAGAGGTGTGTCGCCGGTTAATAGCGAATAAACAGAACGATAAAGCTCGGGGAAAATAATGACCGATATCAGTCCTTTCAGGTCGTCAAGAGAAACATATGCCATGGTCTCTTTCTTACGTGTGGACACTTCACGAATACTGCTTACTACACCGCAAACCGTAACGTTTGCGCCGTCTTTCGCCTCGCCTATGGATTCGGAATTTGCCGAAACGATAAGTTTAAGTTTGTCCTCGTATTTTAACAGGGGATGCCCGGAAACGTAGAATCCCAGAGTTTCCTTTTCATGGACGAGAATTTCATCCCGGTCCCACTCTTCGACATCCGGAAGCGCGGGTATCTCTGTTTCGAAAACGCCTGACACCGACGATTGATCGAAAAGGTTTAACTGTCCGTTTTGGCGGTCTTTTCTTCGCTTCTGGGCGATATCTATGACCGTCTCGTATCCTTCCATGAGGCGTCTTCGGTTAGATTCTATGGACTGGAAGGCTCCGCACTTTATAAGACTCTCAACGACCTTCTTGTTGACCTTTCTGAGATCGATCCGGTCGCAAAAATCATAAAAGGACATGAATGGTTGTCGTTCCCCGGAACCATCTCGGGCCTGTATGATTGAATCCACGGCCCCTTCACCGACATGCTTGACGGCGGCAAGACCAAATCTAATGTTGGAATCAGGAGTTACGCTAAAATCTTTAAGTGATTCATTAACGTCAGGTGGGAGTACCTCTATGCCCATGTCGCGACATTCACTTATGTATTTTATGATGTTGTCGCGATTGTTCTTTTCGCTTGTCAAAAGGGACGCCATGAATTCAACGGGGTAATGGGCCTTGAGGTAGGCCGTCTGAAAGGAAACAACCGCATAGGCTGTGCTGTGGGACTTGTTGAAACCATATTCGGCGAAGGTCTCCATCTGTTCCCAGATCTTGCGGGCCTTGTATTCCGGTATCCCGTTCCTCACGGCCCCTTCGATGAACTTGGGCTTTTCCCTCTCCATGTCAGAGACCTTTTTCTTGCTCATGACACGGCGAAGGTTGTCCGCCTCCGCCATTGTATAGCCGCCGATGGTGCTTGCAATTTGCATAACCTGTTCTTGATACAGGATGATCCCGTAGGTTTCATTCAGGATAGGTTTCAACTCATCGACTTCGTAGGATATCTTCTGTCTACCCTGCTTTCGTGCTATGAAATCAGGAACCATGCTCATGGGGCCGGGGCGATAGAGTGCTATGAGCGCGATAAGGTCTTCCATGCAATCCGGCTTCATGTTGACGAGAATGTCCTTCATTCCCGAACTTTCCAGCTGGAATACACCGTCGGTCCGGCCCCTGCAAAGCAGTTGGTATGTTTCAAGATCGTTGAGGGGTATCTTGTCGAAATCGACACGCTCCCCTCTTCTCTCTTCAACAAATTTCAAGGTCTGCTCAATAACTGTGAGTGTCTTCAGTCCCAGGAAATCGAACTTCACCAAACCGACCGATTGGAGATCGTTCATTGAATACTGGGTTACGATATCATCGTTCCTGGGACTCTTGAAGAGCGGAACCCGTTCCACCAGGGGTACGTCGGAAATAACGACTCCGGCGGCATGCGTCGAGGCATGCCTTGTTAGACCCTCCAAGGAACGCGAGGTGTTGATAAGTATCTTGACGAGCGGATTCCTCTCTATCTCTTCTTTGAGTCGGGGTTCGCGGTTGATCGCCTCGTCCAGGGTGATGTTGAGAACGTTGGGGATAAGTTTCGCGATTCGATCCACCTCGCCGTACGGTATGTTGAGTGCTCTTCCCACGTCGCGCACAACCGCCTTGGCCTGCATTTTCCCAAAGGTGATTATCTGGCTCACCTTGTCGGCGCCGTATTTGTCGGTCACGTAATGAATGATTTCGTCCCTTCCATCTATACAGAAATCGATGTCGATATCCGGCATGCTTCTCCGGTCGGGATTGAGAAAGCGCTCGAAAAAAAGTCCGTATCTAATGGGGTCGATAGCGGTTATGCCCAGCGCGTAGGCCACGAGACTGCCGGCCGCCGACCCCCGGCCTGGGCCAACGGGGATCGAGTTCCTTTTAGCGTAATTGACGAAGTCGGCCACGATAAGGAAATAACCGGAAAAGCCCATGGACTCGATGATGTCCAATTCGCTTTCCATGCGCCTGTAGTATGTGTCCCTCACCTCGGGATGATCGCTCCCATCAATTGAAGGAAAAAGCCTATCAAGCCCTTGGAGCGCCAGTTTGCGAAGATGCTCTTCCGCCGATACCCCCCTCTCCAGCTCGAAATGAGGGAGATATATCTGGTTGAAATCCAATGAAAGGTTGCATCTTTCCGATATGACAATCGTATTTTCAATGGCCTCGGGACAATAGTCAAAGCTTGACTTCATCTCTTCCGGGGTCTTGAAGTAAAACTCGTCCGTCCTGAACCTCATTCTCCCGGGGTCGTCCATGGTCTTGCCTGTCTGAATGCACAAAAGCACCTCGTGAGCCTCGGCGTCCTCTTTTCTGAGATAATGGCAGTCATTGGTCGCAACTATGGGAATCGACGTCTTTTTTGAAAGCTCGAAGAGGAGCCTGTTGGCTTCCTTCTGTTCGGGGAGACCGTTTTCCATTATCTCTAAATAAAAATTGTCATGGCCGAAGATTTCCCGGAATTCCTCGGCCGTCTTCCGTGCGGCCTTTTCATTTCCGGAAAGGAGACAAGAGGCGATTTCACCGTTCAGGCAGGCGCTCATGCCTATCAGACCTTCCCCGCATTCCGCCAACAACTCCTTGTCGACCCGGGGACGGTAATAAAACCCTTCCAGGTAGCCCGCGCTGGTAAGCTTCATGAGGTTCCTGTACCCTTCCATATTTCGCGCAAGTACCACGAGGTGCCGGGATGTATCGGTGGATTCCGCGCCCCTGTCGAAGCGTTTTACTGGAGCCACATAGAGTTCGCAGCCGATAATGGGCTTTATGCCGTATTCGAAGGCCTTTTTATAGAATTCAACGGCCCCAAACATATTGCCGTGATCCGTTATGGCGACGGCAGGCATTCGATGGCGTCGCGCCTCTCTGAAGAGGTCGTCCAGGCGCATGGCGCCGTCAAGTAAGCTATACTGTGTATGCAAGTGAAGATGAACGAAATCGGAATGTTTCATAACCTGTCAGTCTAACCAGTAATTCGGTGCTTCCTTTGTTATGATCACGTCGTGAACGTGGCTCTCCCGGAGACCTGCATTTGTTATACGGATAAATTTGGTTTTTTCGCTCATTTCTTTTATGGTGGCACAGCCTACGTATCCCATGCCGGCCTTGATGCCTCCGATCAGTTGGTGTATGCTTGCCGAAAGAGTTCCCCTGAACGGCACCCGTCCTTCAATACCTTCGGGAACAAGCTTCATTGTGCTTTCGAACTCATCATCCTGGTAGTACCGATCCCGGCTTCCTTCTTTCATGGCCTCCAGGGATCCCATGCCTCTATATACCTTGTAGGTCCTGCCCTGGAAAAGCACCGTTTCGCCGGGGCTTTCTTCGGTTCCTGCGAACAGGCTCCCGATCATCACTGAGCTGGAACCCGCGGCCAGCGCCTTGACCACATCGCCGGAATACTTTATTCCACCGTCGGCGATAAGCGGGACATCGTATTTTCGCGCTGCTCCAGCGCAGTCCCTTATTGCCGTCATCTGGGGAACGCCGACGCCGGCCACGATTCGGGTTGTGCAGATGGAACCGGGTCCCACGCCCACCTTGACGGCATCGACACCCGCCTTGATAAGAGCCTCCGCTCCCTCGTAGGTGGCCACGTTACCGGCTATGAGCTCGCAATCCGGGAAATTGTTTTTGGTAGATATTATTGCATCTATTACTGTCGCCGTATGACCGTGAGAGGTATCGATAACTATGACGTCTGCTCCGGCATCGAGAAGGGCCTGTACACGGGCCTCTCGGTCCACCACACCCACAGCTCCTCCCACGCGGAGCCTTCCCAGGGAATCCTTGCAGGCCATGGGATATCTTTTAATCTTTTCAATGTCTTTGATTGTAATCAATCCCTTTAGGTTGTACTCATCGTCCACTACCAGGAGCTTTTCTATCCTATGTCGGTGAAGCAGTTTCTTGGATTCCTCCAAGGTAATATCCGCTGAAACCGTAACAAGGTTGTCCTTAGTCATGACCGCCGAAACCGGTTGTTCCAGGTCGTCTTCGAAACGCAGATCCCTGTTCGTCAGTATCCCCACCAACCTTTTACCTTTGATCACCGGCACTCCGGATATGCTGTAGCGGCGCATCAGTTCAAGGGCATCGGCGACCTTTTGTTCCGGTTCGATGGTAATGGGATTAACAACCATGCCGCTTTCGGACTTCTTTACCCGATCGATTTCGATGGCCTGCCGTTGTATGCTTATGTTTCGGTGAATGATCCCGATGCCGCCTTCACGGGCCATGCAGATGGCCGTTTCCGACTCGGTAACCGTGTCCATGGCGGCACTGACCAGAGGAATGCTAAGAGAAATCCTTGGTGTAAGAATAGTCGATAAATCCACATCCTTGGGCAAAACCGACGATTTTGCCGGCAGCAAAAGTAGATCGTCGAACGTGAGACCTTCTGAAACATGTTCATCCAGCATTGTCAACCTCCGTTATTGACATCACCTTTTAGGGTATATCGTTTACTCCCGATCGCCAGGGTGTACCATCCTTTTTCCTCATCAAACTCCACGTGACCGGCCAGCTGATACCATGCCGGGCGTGAAAAGCGAGCATCGAATCGGCCTCCCTTGATGGAACAGTACAATACGTTATCTCTTCCCAGTTTCATTGTCGCGCCGTCAAGTAATTCCAGCGAACCGTCATTTAGAACCAGTTCAACTTTCCGGCCGCCCTTACCCACTGAATGGACATTTACGGCTTTTACCACGAAAGGCGTGTCTTCTACTTGGATATAATACCGTTTCCCTTCCATTTCCAGGTAATACTTTCCATTGGCATCTCTTCTCAAGGCTTCAAAAAAAAGGGCGAGTATGTCTTTCCTGAACATTTCGGCGCCCTTGTAGTACCAGGTACCTTCCTTGTCGATATAAATTGGAAAAATTTCTACTTCCACCGCGGTGTTTCCGGTCATTTCTCTCATTGTTTCCTCTTCATCCCGCTTTGATCGGTATCTATCATAATAGTCACCGGACCATCGTTAATAAGTTCCACCTGCATCATCTTTCCAAAGGATCCCGTGGCCACGGAAAGTCCCGTTCTCCGCAGGCGATCGACGAAATAGTCGTAGAGGGCCTCGGCCTTTGCCGGTTCGCAGGCCCCCGTAAAGGAAGGCCGCCGTCCCCTGCTCGTATCTGCATAAAGTGTAAATTGGGAGATAATCAGCATATCGCCGGAAATGTCGAGGACAGACCTGTTCATTTTACCGGCTTCGTCTTCGAATATCCTGAGATTTAAAACTTTATCCGCGAGCTGCTCGGCCGAAACCTCGTCGTCTCCCGTTCCGACTCCCAGGAAAAGGAGAAGGCCATGGCCTGCAGAACCTTCAAGTTTTCCTTCAACGAATACCTTGGCATGGCCGATTCTCTGGACAAGGGCTCTCATTTTATATCTACAACGATTCAAATAAAATACAGGGGCGACCGAAAGCCGCCCCAGCCGGTTTCTTTCGTTCCAAATTTATACCGTTGCCTCGAAAAATTCAAGACCACCAAGGTGATTATTTTCACTGAAGCCGACCTTCCTTCAATTCCAAAAGCCGCGTCCGCCTCGATTCCAGCTCTGCTGAGAGGGTCTCGCACAATCTCGCCTGTTCGCTAAAGGCTTTCGTTACCGCTTCTTTCAATATCTTGTTTTTTCCCCCTACCCAGGTTTTCTCCATGTCTTCCAACAGCCTGCGGTAATGACCGTAAAATCGCCATCCCAGGAGAAAGGCCAAGATGATCAAGCTGACCATGGCTGCAAGACCCCGGGGACTGAAAAGCGATGACACGGCAAGTATCGCGAGTGTAAGCGTCGAAGATATTCCCGGATTTTCCACGAAGGACCTTAATGCCTGTTCGCCAGGCAGTACAAGTAGAAAGGCCAAAAAGAGCAATGTGTAAGAAAAACGCTGACGGAACCGGAATATCAACGGTCGTAAGCCGCCGAAGAGCATGCCCTCCCCTTCCCTTGTATTCCCGAAAATACTACGTATCGATTCTTCGAAGGAAAGGAGTATTTCGTCGAACTCGACGGTTGTTTCCAGATCGGAAGGGATTTCTGATACCGATAGTTTGCGATAGGCAGCGGAGCGGAAATGGTCACGCCTTGCCGATAAATGTCGCTTGAGGGCTGAGGATACGTCATGGACGGCCTTTTCCTTCATTTTAACTTCTTCTTCGGGATCCATTCTCTCGAAACTGCCGAAACGTTCCACCGCTGATGCTATAGCGCGCCCCGGCCCAATCAACAACCTCCGCGGACCCGCCAAGGAGGGCAATGACTTTTTGACTATTATTTCGACCCAGGGTGAGGCGGTTTGGATGACATCCTCAACAGCCCTATTGACTTCCTCATCGTTTGACTTTCCGAAATCTTCTACAACGCCCTTGAGTCCTCCAAGGATCTCTATCTCCCTTTCCAGCGCCCGGAAAGCAGGTTCCAACTCGGCATCCAGGTTCGCCGTTTTTATCTTTTTTATCTCCTTTATGTCACGTTCACGAAACATTTCACGCCTAAAGAGGGGGAACTGGTTCCACGGTGAGGGTGTTTTTCCCCTCACCACCTCCTCGGCCGATAGATGATAGAGCACGGGTTCACGGATGCCGACTTTCTCGATGTAACCCCGCAGCACGGCCATTGCCTTTTGGAGTTCATCCCACCCGCTGGATGACTGTCCTAGGTCGAAAAAAATGTCCGTCTTGTTGAGAACGAAATAGTAATTGCCCTTATCCTTTGGCGCCGTTTCCAAAAACTCGAAAAAGCGCCCATCGGCATACTTTTCCGGAGACAGAACCCACACAACCACGTCCAGCGTATCGAGAAAGTTTATTACCTTTTCTCTATGTTCCTCCCTGATGCTGTCGAAGTCGGGAAGGTCGCAGAGTACGAGTGATCGGGCCTCATCCGCGCTATACCGGTGTTCACGCCGGGGCACCTTCGTTCTTTCGATGGAGGGCGGCAAGGGGACATCCTCATGAACATAAATCAATACATCCTCCGTATGAGGCCGGCGGTGGCTGGCGGAAGATATTTCCATTCCCGCCAACGCGTTCATCAAGGTGGACTTGCCGACGCCGGTCCCACCCATCAGACCCACCATCAGCGTTTCATCGCCGATCTCATCGAGCTTCTCCAGCATCCCGGTTACAAGTTCGCGCAACCTGTCTCTGTCTTCATCTTTTAAAAGGGCAAAGAAACCCTTTTCAGCAAGCAGGTCTTTCAATACCTCCGCTTTCCTGGCCAATGATTCACGAAATTCTGTCATCAGGCTTTCTCCATTGCCACCTTGAGATCGATGAGTTCCGAGCGAACCCCTTCCGGAGTAAGCCGTTCTTCGAGAATGCGGGCATACCGGTCCCGTTGTTCTTTGAAAATTTCCCCAATGCCAAGATGATAGCGATCATTCATCTCTTTGATGATGGCCTTGAGCTCTCGGTGGGCGAACAGGTCCGCCGAACCCCTGGTGACGAAGGGCGCCAGTACCGTGTTGAGAGCCATCTCGAGCAGTGTAATACCGCCGCCCAGCACTGTCTCGAAGGACAGTATGGCCGCGCCCCAAACCACTGAAGTGGAATAGATTCCGATCTTTTTGCCCGCGGGCAAATCGCGTTCCAGGTCCATTATCGTGGCTTCGAGCCACTCGGCGATGTCCGCTTGCAGTTTAAGAAGACGATTTTCCGTGTCATCCATCGAGAAGGCCACCCCATCATCCCTGAGTGCTCTGAAGAAAGGAGAATTCCGGTCCGATGGAGATAGGGTCTCGAGAACCATTCGGTTCGCCCGTTCCATGGCCGACAAAACCGGTGTGTTGTCGACCCTGTCACGGGCCCGGAGTAATTCCTCTTTCTTTTCTTCCGGTGTTTCAGGCCTGATAAGGCCCAGCATTTCAAGGGGTGCGCGGATTATGGAGGTCACATAGGCACGGGGCTTTGCCAACAAATCATAGGCCCCGAATATTTTTTTCACTTCGCGTTTGATCGCGTCGAGATTTTTCTGCTCGTGCCTCGCCCTCATTTCTTCCATGAGAAGATCGGCCGATGATGCAAACAGCGAATCAAGCCTGTCCAGCCATTGCCGAGCCGCCTCCCCTTCCCTGTCTATATTGGCTGCCAATCGTTCCGCCCCGGCCGCAATACGTTTTCTGCTTTTTCTTCGGTCTTCTTCAATAAGGTTCTCAACCTGTTGCGGTGCGAAAAAGTCCAAAAGATTGACAACGAAGGGTTCGAGCCTTTTACGAAGAAACTCCCCTTTTCTTTCTAAAGTGTTCATGAAGGGGACCAGAAAAAATCGCTCCGGCGGGAGAACCATGCCTATCTCCCCGAATATTTCCACCGGATCTTCCCACCTTTGCCCCTCCTCGGCCTTGTTAAAAACGACAAAAAGGGGTTTTCCCTCCCCTGATGCCCGCTCCATGAACCGGATCAAGACATCATCGGCATATTTCTCCTGGCTTGCCACAAAGACGATGCCATGGGCAAGGAGGTACATGGCCTCGGCGTAATACCTGTTCATGGGTTCCAGCGAGTCCATGTCCGGTGTATCGAGAAATACCAGGTGTGAAAGACGGCTGTCGTCATGTTCGAAGTAAAGGAACGATTCCCTCTCCTTTTCCCGGGCCGGCTTACGGAGCTCAGCCGTATAGTTCCCCAGGCGTTCAAACCTGAGATCGGGAAGGGGGAAATTTTCTTCCACCTTGTGATCACGGTGGCCATAGCCTACGGGGGCAGTTGTAGTGGGACGTTCCACGCCCGTGGCGCTCACTGGACGGCCCACCAATGCATTGAACAAGGTGGATTTCCCTGTCCCCGTTCCGCCCATTACGGCTATCCAGAGGCAGTTCCCAGCGGCTTTATACCGGAATACGTCACAATCAAGCTTAAGGGAACCGGCGGCCGCCTGAAGGTCCGCGTGGGGCACAACCAGACCCGGAGACATGATTTTCTCCCAGGAAACCACGGGTATATTGCTTGCTTTCTTCACACTTGCTCCACGGGAGCCGATATTTACAATATCTTGTAACAGATGGCGGTCAAAACAGCAACGTAGCTTTGCGATGGACCCATCTTTCGCCACCGTATGGATGTCTTTATAAGACCAGGCAGGGAGAAGACGACTGGGCGAAAAAGTTTCCCGTGTTTAATGACCGACAGAGTTTGGCTTGCCGGCATCTCGATATTCCGTCACCCCTTGCTTACCTCGGTGCAACATACTATTATGGGGCTCGAGAATCATTGACTTTTCAATGATATGGCGACCGCCATGGGCTCCTTGGCCGTGCCATGGCTCAGGTGGAAAACCGCGTATATCGATTATCGAAAGAACACATGCGTGCGAATACATTCATACTCTTGGTAAGCCCGTGGATTCACGACTTCGCGGCTTTCGATTACTGGGCAAAGCCCCTGGGGTTGCTTCACATCGCTTCCGTCCTCCGGGAGGAAGGTTTCGACGTCGAGATTGTCGATTGTCTGAACGATCCCGCGGCGCGCACGACAGAGGACACAGCGAGGCGGCGTTACGGCCGTGGTCCATACCGCAAGGAAGAGATCCCCAAGCCCCCCGTCCTTTCCTGGGTACCGCGCCGTTACAGCCGCTACGGAATAACCCCGGATCAGTTCCGAAAGCGTCTTCGCGGAGCGCGGCGACCGGATGCGATCCTGGTCACATCCGGCATGACCTATTGGTATCCCGGTGTCTTCGAGTCGATAAACATTATAAGGGAAACCTTGCCGGGAATCCCGATCGCCCTCGGTGGAATCTATGCCACGCTCTGCCCGGATCACGCCAGGGCTTACTCCGGCGCGGACGTGGTGGTGGAAGGTGATGTACTTGACCGTAATAATAAATCATCTATTTTTCTTAAAGAAATACTTGCAACCCTCCTTGGGCGGGATATCCCCGCTTTCCGTTCGCGCCACCCTTCATTCCAAATCCAGTACCCGGCATTCGACATCCTTCCTTCGATAGACCAGGTGACACTTTTTACCTCCAGGGGTTGCCCTTATTCATGCGTTTACTGCGCCTCGCGAGTTCTCGACGGTGACTTCAGGGAACGTGACCCTTTCTCGGTTGTCGACGAGATCGAGTATTGGAACAACCGTTACGGCATTAGAGATTTCTCCTTTTACGATGACGCCCTCATGGTCAACGCCGAAAGACGCCTGGTTCCCATGTTGAAAGAAATTCTGAGACGGAACCTTGAATGCCGCTTTCATTGTCCCAACGGAATGCACCTCAGGGGCATGAACCAAACAATCGCCGGCCTGATGTACCGTTCCGGTTTCAAAACCCTCAGGTTCGGGTTTGAAACATCGCGTCCTCAGCGCCAAGAGATAATGGGCGGCAAAATAAGCAATCAAGAGGCCGAGGCGGCTGTCGAGCATCTTAAGTGGGCAGGGTTTCGAGGAGAGGAGATAGGGTTTTACCTGCTCTGCGGCCTTCCCGGCCAGGAACGAAAAGAGATGGAAGACACGGTGGAATACGTGGCGTCCCTGGGTGTACGCCCGGTCATCGCCGAATATTCACCTGTTCCTCGTACCGCCCTGTGGCCCGACGCCTTAGCCAGCTCCCCTCTCGACCTTGCCGGAGAACCCCTCTATCACAACAACTCGATTTTCCCTTTGTTACATGGTGAAGAGGACAGAAAGTTCCTTCAATACTTGAAACAGAAAGCCCGTCAATACGATTCCCGGCTTCGATCAAGGAAGGCCTGAAGGCGAATGATTTTTCTCTAGACCGTTCCCCACTTTCCGCGGCAGGCTCAAAAAGAAATACCGATCGCCGGAACAGATCGGCTCTCGGTCATTGTTCAGATATGTTCGCGGGCGGTTTGCAGCGCCAATTCCCTGTCTTTCGTAAACAACCACCAGGTCGGCCCGGGGCTGTGCGGATCTGTGCCCTTTTCACGGCCCCTACTGAGGTACCAGTGATCAAAACGTTCAACTGTGGCAAAGGCGTGGTCCCTGGTGCAAAGTATACTGCATGGGCGATATTCCCGGAAAAAGAGCGTCTCGTCGGGGACTTCTACGTTCGCAAGCTCGTCGGGTAATTCGATCCTGGATACATCGACCCCCTCCGCCGCCTTTTCGTCCAGCCATTCCGAAACTTTCACGAGAATAACCCCCTTTTTTCCTTAATCATTAACGGAAACACGAAGGTTGAACCCAAGAGCCGCCTTGGCCCACGGCACGCCGTATAATTATTTATACTATGTATCGACATTTAAAAGAACTTAAACTCTTATGTAGAATTTTAAAAAATATTTCTATAGGCTGGCATTTTCTCCTACGACAAACACTCGATTATAAATCATATCTATTTGGATCGTAATCTCTTCGCTTTGCTTTAAGATTTCATCATAAAGCGGATCCAAAACCGCGAATAATTCACTTTTCTTCTCAGGTGTCCATTCATCCACCGTTCGTCGCATATTTTCAACAGCAAAAAAGTATGTTTCCATCTTTTCCGCGAATGATACGAATTCTTTTTTCAGGGGTTGAAACGGTTCATATTTGAATTCGAGTGATTTAAGTTCATACGCTTTTTTAAGCGATGATGTTCTCTTTTTTTCGAACCTCTCCCAAAACTTTTCGGTAAATCCACAATCCGGTCTGTTATCCACTTCTTGAAAAGGCTTGACGGCCTGGCTGAATTGCCTTGCCGCGGCATTATATTTACCTAGTGTTTCAAGGTATTCACCCGACATTTTCACCCTTTCCGCATTTGAACGGTCATCGTCAATCATCCTACAACCGCTCAAGATTACGGTAGAGAATATCAAGACCATAATAATAATGCAGCTTAGTCTCTTGACCACCATATAAAGTTCCTTAAAATGAATGTTCCCATTCCGTTTGTAATGGCCCGCCTTGGATTGAAAATACTGGAGCATGGCCGGACCGGACGTCGAACGATGTGCCGAAAGCAACATCTCTTGACTTTTTCCTGATTTATGTGTGTAAAAAATAATTATAGAGGCTGTGTCATAATATGGAGGTACTTGTTTGTAGGATTATTATGTCACAGCCTCTTTATAATGCTCCCCAAAAACTGGACAGGGCAATAAGGTGCATGGTAGCCTGTGAACGCACTGAAGGAGGCAGGCTCAATGCACATTCGGAAACGGCACGATGCAGCATTCAAGGCAAAGGTAGCGCTTGAAGCGGCAAAAGGAGAAAAGACCATAGCCCAGCTATCCAGCGAGTTTGGCGTCCATGCGAATCAGATTCGCCAATGGAAAAAGCAGCTTCTCGATGATCTGCCCAGTTTATTTTCCGATCGTCGGTCAAAGAAAGAAAAAGAAGATGAAGCTCTCCAAGAAGAACTGTATCGACAGATCGGGCAATTAAAAGTCGAATTGGACTGGCTGAAAAAAAAATCACACCTGCTCCGTTGAGGAAAAGCGCATGCTCATAGAACCGGAAAACTCAATGATTTCAATTTCCCGACAGTGCGAGCTGCTGGATTTTCCCCGGTCGTCCTATTATTACCGGTCAGCGCAGGATAGCGGCTGCAACCTCTTGCTCATGCGCCTGATCGACGAACAGTTTACCAAGGCGCCCTTTTATGGGGTCCGCAGGATGACCGAGTGGTTGAGACGCCATGGGCATCAGGTCAATCCTAAACGGGTTCGCCGGCTCATGCGGATGATGGGCATTGAAGCTGTGTATCCGAAACCGCGGCTGAGCAAGGCATCCAAAGAACACAAGATTTATCCTTATCTATTAAAGGGATTGGCTATAGATCGCCCCAACCATGTATGGAGCACTGATATAACATTTATAAGAACGCTCCACGGCTTTGCCTATCTCGTGGCCATCATGGACTGGTACAGCCGTTATGTGCTCTCCTGGGAGCTTTCTAACACGCTCGAAGCCGATTTCTGCGTGCGTGCCTTACGGAACGCCCTGGCACAATACGGCTGCCCCGAAATATTCAACTCCGACCAGGGCTCCCAATTTACCAGCCAGGAATTTACAAGCATTCTCTTAGAAAACGAAATCAAGATCAGCATGGACGGCCGTGGCCGTGTCTACGACAATATCTTTATAGAACGGCTCTGGAGAACAGTGAAATACGAAGAAGTCTATCTTCGCGAGTACCGCACTGTCTCTGAATCACGCTTTCATCTGAATGCCTATTTTTACTTTTACAACACAGAGAGACTCCATGAATCTCTCAACTACCGAACACCCTACGAAGTATATTATGATAAAGAACCAATGAATATATTAACAAAACGGGCTTCGTACCAAATGCATCTTAAACAACCCTGTTTTTTGTCTTGACAATGGGGAGCACCTCATATGACGCATTTGCGCCCAGTGATTTTGATTATACAGAACAGGCAGTGAAGACGAGTGTAGGATATACAGCGGAGAAGTACAGCACCAGGGTAGAGGCGCGCACAGGCAGGCAAAAAGACAACCTTACCGGCAGAGATACAACCATTTGTAACTATAAAATATTTGCTACTTACCGGCCGGACCAGAAGACCTTTTTCACCATCTATGGGGGATTTGGTAATTATAATACCTTGAACAGCAGCCGCTTATTGGGGGGTGGCAAAGATTTAGGTGCATCAGTTGCATGGAATCCAATGCGAAACCTTAACCTGGACTTCTGGTATACCAAGTACAATTTTGATAATACTGAGTCCGATCCTGAGAGTGATAGCTATCGTTTCAGTCTTCGCTATAGGTTACCAAACAGGCACCAGGTAGGTATCCAGGCACAGCGTGATACAGGTGTATGGAGAGAAGACAAGACCTCTTATATGCTTACCTATACAATCCCATTCGGCATACCGGTAAGTAAGAAAAAGAATGTGGGGAGTATCAAAGGCATTATCTATGATGAAAAGGCGCCGGACAAACATGGGGTATCAGGCGTGATACTGAACACCAACGGCAGGACGGCGGTTACGGATGCAAATGGTAGGTTTATCTTCCCTTCAGTTGCGCCGGGGACCCATCAAATCTATGTTGACCGTGCCTCCATCGGCATGGAGAGGGTAACGGCACAAAAGCTCCCCATAACCGTAGAGGTGGCAGGAGGACAAAGCAGTCAGGTTGATGTGGGGATTGTAGCATCTGCCAAGGTCTTCGGTAAGGTGCTTCTTATCCCTGGTAATGGGAACGGAAGGAAGGAAAATGGGAACAACCTAAATGGGAACAACGAAAATGGTGGTGCAGCGGTAGGTGAGCCGGAGGCCAAAAAGGAAAAGAAAGAACCAACAGGCATAGCAGATGTTTTGGTGGAACTGGGTAATGGTCAGGAGACATTGCGTCGTATAACTGACCAGAAAGGTGGATTTCTCTTTGAGAGTGTCAGGCCGGGTGTCTGGCATATGAAGGTCTATGACCACAATATCCCTGCCTACCATTACATTGAAACCGCAGAGCAGGATATAAACCTTGAGCCGGGACAAAGCCAGGAAGTCACTATTAGAGTTCTGCAGAAGGTTAGGGAAATCAAATTCATAGACAGTGGTGTGATACAATCCGACAAGAAGAAAAAATAAGGCTTTAACCCTGTACCTTGGGCTTAATAATATCAATGTTTGCTGGTCAGTTTTGGGTTATCACAACTAAACATATTCAATGCCGCAGAAAAAACGAGACTCCGGCAGATCATTTTCTTTGTCTAATCGAAGATTACCAGCAAACAATTATTCTTACCTTCCTTTGCTTCATATAAATTATAAATACATCCCATGCACGTACAGGCGGTCGGGACGGAGGCCGCCCGCCGGCATGCAAGTCTATTAACATGAATTTTTCTCCCCACGATAAATTTATTGACACAGGTGACTCAAGAAGGCATACACTGAACGGCGTCCATGCACCAGAAACCGAAACATTGCAGGAGTATGAAGATCACTACAGAAAGGAGTCAGGCATGGCAAGTCAATGGATAGACGAAAGAGACATTCATTTTTTACTCCACGAGGTCTTCAATATAGGAGATCTTCTGGGGAAACCGCCCTTCGAGGACCATGATGAAGACATGGTGAACATGGTTCTTGCCGAAGCTGCGAAACTGACGGAAAACGAGATCGCTCCAACTTATCCCGACGAAGTGCATGGAAAGCCGGTGGAAGTAAAGTTTGAAAACGGAAAGGTGACGGTTCCGGAGGCCTACCACAGACTGTACCGCCTTTACTGCGAGGGCGGATGGTTGACAACCTCCGAGAGCTACGAGGTAGGCGGCCAGGGTTTGCCTCAACTGGTAAGCGCGGCATGCGCGAACATGTTCCTGTCCGGCAACCAGGCCTTCATGATGTACCCCGGATTGACCCACGGGGCAGCGCGACTAATGGAAGATTTTTTTCACCATGAATTGCGGGACATCGTGTTGGAAAAAATGTATACCGGGCAGTGGGCGGGAACCATGTGTCTGACCGAACCTGGAGCAGGTTCCGACGTGGGCGCCCTAAAAACCACTGCAAGGAGAAACGACGACGGCACTTACTCGATCACGGGGACAAAGTGCTTTATTTCTTCCGGTGATCATGACCTCACGGAGAACATAATTCATCCCGTTCTTGCGAGGATCGTGGGGGATCCCCCGGGGACAAAGGGTATTTCCATATTCATGGTCCCCAAGATCAGGTTCAATGCAGACGGAACCCTTGGCGAACCTAACGACGTCATCACCGGCAACATCGAACACAAGATGGGCATTCACGGCAATGCGACCTGCACGCTCAACTTCGGAGAAAACGGCAATTGTATCGGATATCTCATGGGCGAAGAACGGGACGGCATGAAGATCATGTTCCACATGATGAACGAAGAACGACAGGGAGTCGGCATGATGGGAGTCGCCCTCGCGGGTGCGGCATACCAGCACGCGCTGGCTTACTCGAAAGAACGGCTCCAGGGTTCGGACATAATGAAGACAGGTGACCCCAACGCCCCACAGGTCCCGATAATTCAGCATCCGGATGTCAGGAGAATGCTCCTCCGGATGAAATCCATCACCGAGGGCAACCGCGCCCTTGCCTATTACATATACTACTGCATGGACAAAACGAAAGCCGCCGCCACTGACGATGAACATTTCAAGTGGAACGGACTGGTCGATTTCCTCACTCCGCTCGTCAAGGCACATTGCACGGACATGGGTGACGTGGTCACCAGCCTGGCAATCCAGACCTACGGCGGGTATGGATACTGCAAGGAATACCCCGTGGAACAGATGGCGCGGGATAACAGGATAAACCCCATCTATGAAGGCACGAACGGCATCCAGGCCCTTGACCTGCTCGGCAGAAAGCTTGGAGCGAAAAAGGGCATGTACTTCATGAACCTTCTCGGTGAAACCCAGGCGGAAGTGGGCAAGGCCAAGAACAACGATAACCTCAAGGAAGAAGCGGCGATCGTCGAAGGCGCCTTGAACAAGTGCGCGGAGGCTGCAATGGCTTTCAGCTCGCTCATCAAGAGCAATCCTTTTGTTCCGCTCTTGGCGGCCTCTGATTTCCTCAACTGCTTGTCTGAAGCGCTGATCGGCTGGTTCCACATCTGGATGGCGAACATTGCCACGGAAAAGCTGGCGAGCGCAACGGTCGACTCGGAGAAGGCATTCTATACCGGGAAGATCGAAAGCGCCAAGTTCTACATCAACAGAACAACCGCCCTGGTGCCATCCAAACTTGAAACGCTGACAAAGGACGAGATTAGCGCCATTAGAATTCCCGAAGAGGCGTTCCTCGTCTAACAATTACAAACCAAAAGATACAAGAGGCGGGGGGACATGATCCCCGCCTCTTTCTTTTTTGCTTCTTCGATTCATTTATTCCACCCTGCGAATACTTTATGGAAATTATACAGTTGCACAATGCAGCGGCCTGTTGGTCTTCGTTCCCGTCTAGCCGGGCACGCCGGGAATGAAAGATTCCCGGGGCCAGACGACCCTGATGGGAATTATTGCGCCTGCCGGAGGGATCACGCTTGCTTTCGCGGTCGGCATGATTGTATGGTTCATTCTTGAAAAACCGATCCTGGCCGGAAAGGAACCGAACGATATCCATGGACGCAGACCGGGTGAAGACGTGGCAACAGGACCATGATTTCAACAGGGAAAAAAGGGACATAGAAATAAGAACTCTTATAGTTGTCATCATTACCCTGGCAACAATGATCTTGGAGATCGTCTTCGGTTTCCTCACCAATTCCATGGCGCTTCTCGCCGACGGCTGGCACATGGGCACCCATGCCCTTGCCCTCGGAATATCTTTGGCTGCCTACGTGCTGGCGAGAAAATACGCGGGAGATTACCGCTTTGCCTTCGGCGCCTGGAAGATAGAGATTCTGGGCGCTTACACGAGCGCTGTTGTTCTTGGCATCGCCGGTCTCTTTCTTGTCTTTACCTCTCTGGAAAGGATGTTCAATCCCGTTGGTATTAACTACACTCAGGCAATACTGGTTGCCGTCATAGGCTTGGCCGTCAATGCCCTGAGCGCCGTAATTCTGAACAAAGACGATCAACATCCTAACGGTAACGATCACCACACTTACGGCCATCAACACCACCAGAAGGATCTGAATCAGCAATCAGCCTTTTTTCATGTGGTAGCCGATGCGGTAACATCCCTTTTGGCTATCGTGGCGTTGCTAGGCGCAAAATATTTAAATGCCCGGTGGTTGGACCCGTTCATGGGAATCGTAGGGGCGTTCCTGATTCTACGGTGGTCCGCCCTTCTGCTGAAAGATACTTCGAGGATTTTGCTGCTACGGGAAATGGATTCGCCCATTGTGGAAAAAATCAGGAAAATAATCGAGGCCGACGGAGACACCAAGGTGGCCGATCTACACGTTTGGCGGGTCGCCCAGGATAAATTCGCATGTATCCTGACCCTGGTTACGGAAAAAGATAGATCCGTCGATGAATACAAGTCCAGGATCAAAGACATCAATGAGCTGGCACACGTAACTATCGAAATTCATCGACGTCCCACGGAAAAGTACCGATTATAAGAATAGATACCATCATGATAGTAATGACCACGGAGTTAAAAGTAAAAGACCTTTCGGGTGAAAGTGCCTGCAACTTCATGTTGAACTGCGGGGACGAGGATTATCGGAGATGGTGGCCCGGCACACATCTGGCGTTCCACACCACGAAACGCCTGTCCGGTAATGTGGGCAACCTCGTATATTTTGACGAATACGTAGGCAAACGGAGATTGAAGTTCGAGGGTATCATCGTAAAGTACGTACCCTGCGAGGAGATTGCATGGCAATTGAAAAAAGTGGTGAAACTGCCGGCATGGCTGATAATGAAATTCAAAGAAGATAATGACGGGGTGATTGTTTCACACACGGTGAAGGCTGGATTCGAAGGAAGAGGCAGGGTGCTGGATCCTATCCTGAGATTCTATCTCGTCGACAGGGACTTTGAAAAAGATCTTGAAGAGCACGTACGTATCGAGTTTCCCAGGCTGGCGGAGATCCTGTCGTGAAAATAATGTTTGAATTCGAAAGATGTAAGTTTTCCCCCGGAAAGATGAGAAGGACACGCGATAAATTTTCACGAGGCGCTGGAGCCGGACCCGCCTTTATTCACAATCTTTCACAAATCATTCATTCTCTCTTCACATTCAACATGTAGGGTGGAATCAAAATCAAGCACAAAAAGGAGAATGAAAATGAAAAGAACAATTATAATAACAGCCGCAGTCGCTTTTGTTGGATTTCTGGCGATTCAGACGGTAAACGCCGGACCGGGACGAACCTTCGGACCTGGTGGACGAGGATTCCGGTCATACGAATGTGCTGGACCGGCCTTCGGTGGAGCTTACGGGGGGCTTACCGATGAACAGATCGCCCAGAGAAGGGAATACTGCAACAAGGTATCGGAACTGAGAAATGAATTCAGCAAAGA
>JAHDRK010000008.1 GCA_018433345.1 Syntrophobacterales bacterium
CCACGAAAACTGGCTGAGTATGACGCTCAGGGTAAGCTGAAACGCAAGGAAAAGGCAGCATGACCATGAACCTGTGCCACGGGAAAGAGTCCACGTCCGCTACTCCTTCCCTCATTCATGTGACCAAACAAAAGCGGACAATCCACGTGCTATAAAAGAGGACAAATCTATTTGTTGCTAACAGTATTTTCATCGATAGTAACTTCCATAGCCCGGCTTCTGGCGGGCCGCAGGAGTGTATGTAAAACTCGCGGCCCACACAACTAGCTGTTATTATTTGTATTTTAAAAATCAGTTTTTCTCTTTACAGGGACTACGTAGGATGTACCCTCTTTGTACTAGTGGATGTATATGGGTTTTCGTTGTTCGTCATCGTTCTTTATCCGGTTTTTTTCTTCACTCTTGAGTGAATGATCATTTCGGCTTTTCCTTTTGGTATCTTTTGAGGCCCTTTCTTCTGAATCAGGAACCTGCCGCGGAAGTTCAATTGTAATGGATGTTGATTCTTGTTCTCCTCCAGAAGCTCCTGTCCTGTCTTCTGAAGTGACATTGGAAGGATTGACAATGGTTAGAGCCAAGATGAGTCCCGCTGGCAACAGTATTTTTTTTAAGTTGAGCATATGATCCTCCATTTTGTGGAATAAGCGCGGTTATTCCTGTATAGGCGGCACAAACTCCGGCTCGTCCGTGGCGTAACTGTGAAGCAATCGGATGGCGAAGTCAGTGAAGGCCGCATACTCATTGTCTTCGTTGGGTGAAAGACCATCTTCGCGATGTCCAAACAAACCTAATGCATGAAGACAGATTTCACAGCGATCATTCCAGCCGCTTTCGTCCGTTGGCGAAGTGAATCTTGTCAATACAAGGGAGTCGGGCTCTTCCCATGATATTCCCGTCGCATTCGGGTTGATTCCGTCCCATTTGAGGTACTGGTTACCATCCGTTTCCCCAAGAAAGGTAAAAAGGTCATCCTCGACGGTCCAGTCGGCAAGAGCCTCAGGGGACCATACGGGCCAGATGCCGGTATAGTGATCGTTGTCTTCGTCAAGCAGCAGTCCGCTTGGCAGGTATCGTTCCCGCTTTTCTTCGTTGTCGTAGGGTATAATGTTGGGAATTCGCTCCGTGTAGTACGTCGACGCGTCGCCATAAGAAACCTTCACACGGTTTTTCCTGACGCCGTCTTCAAGGTACTCTTCGACCCTTACGCTCAGTGTATTTAAGTCATTGAGGTAGACGCCGTCGAAATCCCAGTCGGGTTGCAAACCGAGGGCGTATTCGTCGTATTTGTAGTTTCCCACTACGAGGCCTCTGGGCCGTGTGAACCAATCGAGCCTGCGTTTTTCGAAATTGTCACCCACAAGACCAACGATGCCGAGATCCTTGTATGCGAGCCAGCGTCTTTTTTCATGACCTCCCTCAACATACTGTTCCCAGAGAACGACAAGGGTGTGCAGGTTTTTGTGAACATTTTGCCTGTCAACGCCTATATATGTTCCATAATCTCTATTGGACCGATCAAACCACGTATCTCGCAAACTGTCGTATGCTGCCGGATGGGGTTTCATTGAGTTTGCCATATAATCTCCGAAGTCGCCGAACACATCCTCATAAGCATTGCCGCGGTACCGCATGAAGGAAACCCCGTAACCCGCGTATTTCCCTCCTCCCACGGGGTGCCAACGGAAGGATATGCCCGTGGCTCCGTAGACCTCGGCCCATCCCCATTTCTGTTTGACCTGAACGTCGTATTCACAGATAAGCTTCGATAACCAATCTTTTATGAAGGCGCTGCCAAACACATCCGGATCGATGCAGAGCTGAACCACCGGCATTAAGGGGGAGCCGCCTCCGTAGGGGTTCTCAGGACTATCGGGATCTTGGTATGTGGGTTCGGGATTGTCGATAACGAGAAAAGGCTGTTCACCCCACTGTGTTTCTTCGTCTCTTTTCTCTGGCTCATGTTCAGAAATAAAAATATCAGGTTCAGGAGCGCCGGGACCCATATCGGGAAGCGTCGCACCCGTACCACCCAGCACCCAGGTGTATTTAACCGATCTGCTGGTACTGAAAAGACTGTCCGTCCCGAATGTACCTTTCGCGATAATGACGGACTCCGTAAAGGGTAATTTGAGGGTTGCGTATTTGTGCCCCTCCAGACCCTGGGCATGCGGAGGCAGTTCGGCAGGAGTATCAGGGATATTGGGCCATTCATTCGGAGGGGGGCCTTCTTCAAAGGTTATTCTATGCAGCGTGTATAGCCCGTCATCGCTAGGTCCGCTTAAACGCTGGTAAGTGACGGGGTTGGGGAAACCGTCAATCATTATAGAACCCCGATACCGGGGAAGCTTCGTGTCATCGGGGATTTTAACTCGCAGTTTATCGAATTTATTTATGTTTCCATATTTGGCTTTGTTGTCCTCCGGATCTATGCCACCATCCATAATCACGAGGAAATCGGTATAACCATGATCGCCGAAGTTGGCTGAGTTAATCGTTTGAATATCGACTTCAAACTCCACCTCGCCTCCTCCGGGCATTGAAATGGTTTGGCCATGAAGATTTAAGAGTTCCGGCGTTCCCCCTCGCCTGTGTGTCGACAACGCATACCTGAATCCCGACTCGGCCAGGTAGTAGGCCCGTTCGCCGTAGTTGGCACGCACTTCGTGGAAGGCGGACGTGCTCAATAGACCAACCATGCCCGCCCCCAGGGCGGCCATGATCACGACGGCCACGATGGCGCCGATCAAAACGCTGCCCTTGGAACCGGCAAGACACCCCGGCCGCTTGAAAGGATGATATATTGTCTTCAGCATGGTTTCCTCCATATAAGCCCCCTCAGCTTCATAGATTGCGGGGCAAAACGCTGGCGGTGAATTCCTTCGTAGTCCTTCCCTGTTTATGGGACATCTCAAGTGTGAAGGTGAGTCGGCCGTCGTCCTCGTATTTCATGCTGAAGTCGCTCACCTGATCCACCAGGACATAACCGTTCAGCTTGAGGGCCCCTCCATCCATCGACAGCGTGCGGTCTTCGAGATGGTTTTCGTAAGTAAAATCAAGACTCACAGTGCCCGTGCCGACGCAATCGAAACATTCAATGAATTCACGCGTCAGCCGCTTCATCGCGAGCTGTGCCTTCTGGCTCATGGCCGAATTTTCCTGGGCAAGCAGGTAACCGCGGATGCCGGCCGTGATGCCGAATCCGAAAATGCCGGCAAGGATGCCCACCAGGAGAAGAACGGCAATGATTTCGATAAGTGTGAACCCCTTTTGATTTCTTGACCTGTCAAATGTCGCCATAATAGGACCTCACTCGCTAAAAAGGGCGGAAAGGGACTGTTTCCCGCAGGTGATGGTTACTTCCAATATGTCGAAATCGTCACTCAAGTTGGATTCCCCCTTCACATTACGCCGACTGATGCTGCAACCATCACTCGCCTCCTTTTGGTCAATCCAATGACAAAATGTGCCGGGGCTGGAGGTATTTCCCCAATTGACATACTTCGCCAGGTATCGATTGTTGTAATATGCCACGATCTCGTCCATATCCGCTACCGCCTTGCCCAAATCCTCGACCATGGCTATCGGTTCGTGGCTGCGCGTCAGGGATGTCCCCATGTAGGCAAAAATTACCGCCCCCAAAAGAGCGGCAATGACCAGGGTTACGATGATCTCCACAAGGGTAAAACCCTTCTCTCCAAAATGACTTATATTCATTCAATAAACCCCGTTTCTGGCGTTATGGTGATAGTTTGTGAACCGATGGAGATGGTTATCTCGCTGTTCGCGGGGGAGGCGCCCGCGGCACCGGGATCGGCAACCTCGTAAGGCCTTCCCCACTCGTCAAAGGAAACAGTGAAGCTCGGAATGCTTACCTTTGAAGGCCTTACAATTTTCGAGTTTTCGCCCGGCAACAAAAAGGTGTTGTTGGTATCACCGTCCTTAAAGAGGGCATAACCACCCCCGCTGGCATAAATGCCCCAGGATATATCGGAATTAATCGCCTGAATCTGGGCGAAACGAAGGTGGGCCTTGAGGTTGTTCGCCGCCGCGACTTCATCGGCCGCGGTGTTAGTCGCGCGGGCCATGGCCACGGCCGCAAGGATACCCATGAGGATGAGAACCACGAGT
This sequence comes from Syntrophobacterales bacterium, assembly GCA_018433345.1. Lineage (GTDB taxonomy): Bacteria > Desulfobacterota > Syntrophia > Syntrophales > UBA2210 > MLS-D. The sequence continues at coordinate 4,129 of JAHDRK010000008.1, forward strand.
ATCTCAAAGAGGGTGAAGCCGCGGCGATTTCCAGGGGTTTTTCTCGAGACGATTCCGTTCATGATATTTTTATTTCCTTCTTTCATTCTGAATTGAACGATGCCCTGCTCGCGAGGTATCACATTTTTATTCCCCTTCATTTCTCCGCACTTTCAAGATCCTTCCAGCGACAGGCTCACATCGCGTCTGTTTGTGGTCGGTCTATGTCGCCGAAGACCCACCCACCCCCATGTTCTCTAACGTCACCGTGGGGGTTTTATCCAGCGCCTGCTTCAATATCACGTCCAGCACCACCGCCGTTATGAGACCTGAAAGGCCGAGCCACAGGGCGACGAGTTCGAGAGGGTGTCCGCCCGGCAAAGCCGCCCCCGCCAGGGCGGTCGATGCGAAAAGACACGACGATCCAAAAAGGGCGGATCGAAATCCAATGATTCGGCGCGGGGAGGCCAGTTGAATCCAACCGTGTTTTACGAGGACGATCGCGGCCAGGCAGCTCGGAATCGGCGACAGCGTAAGCGCGCCGTGCGAAAGCTCCATGTAAAGCTTGAAAAGGACAATCAACGACACCACCAGAAGGAATACACCCGTAAAAAGAAACAAAAACCCTACTTCTACTGGATCTGAAGGAAGGATCGTGTGTCTTTCACCGTAGTGAGCTTTGGTGGACACCGCCAAGCGCAAGGTACAGGCCGCTCGATCCCACGAGCGTCGCTTTGCCGGCAGGCGCTCCATAACACGATCCGTTAGACCGCCCCCAAGGCCATCCTGCGGATGCACCGGTTCAAGGGAACGTAACAGGTAACAAACCCTCTCCAAGTCGTTACCGATATCGGTCGTAATATCTTCGTGCTCTTTCTCCATACTTGATATACAGCGGCGAAATGGAAAAAGTCACAATCGATCACCGCCTTTTTTTACAAACTCCTCTTGTCCCGGCAGCTCGACAGTCGGAAAGTCCACCCACACCTATCGTCCTCGACGAATATATAAACCCGTCCCATCCTTCGACGGGGCTCAGGATGAACGGGGGTCCGGTTATACTTCTTGCCCCTGACTTCATTCTGTCAACGAACGGGCGAAGAGAGCGGCCCTGATTCCGAAGGTCGAATCAAGATTTTTTCGGTAACAGTTCCCATCGAAGCGAAACGACCGCGCCTCGAACTGTCTGAGTCCGAAGGGCGGGTTTTCGAGGCGCAGTGAAGCGAGATACGGAACTGTCGAAAAGAGATTCTGAGACCGAGGAATCAGGGCCGCAAACCACCCCGATACAAAACCCAGCCTCTCACCCCTTCCCCTTGATCCCCGCCCCCAAGGGAGAGGAGAAATATAAGAGGTAGGCTTTCGCTCGGTCACTCCTTTTCATTCTTCTTCGAAATGTCAAGTTTAAAGATTTGACCCCTGCCCTTACGGTTGACGGGCGGCGGTCGCTTGCCTATACTGTGTCCCTGCCTGGAGGAAAGTGACATATGCCGGGGACGGAAAAAGAAAAAAGAGGAGAATTAGAGGGTGGTCTTGCAACCTTGACTCCCACCGATGAGGAGGTTCACTACCTCTGGTATTACTATGTTACCGCCAGCATAATGGTCCCCCACGTCCGCCGCAGACTTCGACGGGCCTGGGGATTTTGCGAACGTCACGCCTGGATGGTGCTGATGGTCGAAGCCTCGCTCCGCCGATCCTTTCTCATGGGACCGACCGTCCTGTACAACGACATCCTGGGCAGGGCCGCGTCCGTCCTCCATGCCGGCGGGCCGCTACGGCGGATGCGCCTGCTGGTAGGCCTCCACGACCGGGGGCGATGCCTTATCTGTTCCATGAAACTAAAACCTTCACAACGCCCTTACGCCGCCGTGGATGTCATCGAACGCAGCCGCGATGCAACCCCGCTTATAGATTTCGCCCTCTCCACGAAGGAGCACTGGGATGATCTTGTTTGCGGCTCCTGTCGGGAGGATGACTCACCCGTCCGCTGCCGGAGGCATCTAATCGAAGACCTGTGGAAAGGAACCGCCGGTGACATTGACGAACACCGAAAACACCTCGCCCTGATACGCCGAAACCTAGCGGCTTATGGGCGATCCTTCCGCTGGGAAAACCGGGGAACGGACACACCTGAAGAACGCGCCTCCATTCTCGAGGCAGTCGGCTGGTGCAGCGGGTGGCAACCGCTGTTGAAAATGCTCCCGGACAAATAAACAAATAACTTGATGTGTCTGAGTTCATCTGTTAAAAGATAAGACCATGTCGAACCGGACGCACCCGTGATGTTGCATCGCATTATCATGCGGGGGGATGGGGCCTGGTAGTATATTTTCGGAACCTACAATCAAGATTACCGTTAAGATTGCCGGACGGAACGGCTTGGTGTTCGTTTGCCGCGCATATGGAATGACGGCTTCGCGAGCGG
>JAHDRK010000034.1 GCA_018433345.1 Syntrophobacterales bacterium
AGCACGGCCTTGAATCCCCGCTCCGTCTTTTCTATACCCACGGCGGAAGCAACCTCGGGAGACCGCTGAGCCGCTTGGGCCAGACGCTCGTAAGCCAGCATGACCGTCTCGGAATCCAGGGAAGCCATCTCCTTGGAAGGCATTCGTATGCGGTCACCCTCGGTGGGCATGTAACCCGAGATCTCCACTATCACTGATTCCCGCATGCTCCGCATGGCGTCACCCCCGAATCCCCTCATAAAGTTCATGACCTTTTCATCCTCGATGGAAGAATAGGAAACAAGCATGGCAAAGAGGGCGACCAAGATCAGGAAGAGGGCGCAGTACGCAAGCTCCCACCCGGCGGCCGCCGTTGATTCTCTTTTCTTGTTCCTGTTTTCACTCTCATCCATGATCAAACCGCGGGCTTCCTTTCATCCGGCGGTATGAATGAATGCAGCTTCTGTTCCAATATGCGCGGATTATCCCCGGACTGAACAGACAGTATACCGCTGATTATCATCTGCTTCTCCAATATTTCCTGCGCGCTTCTTGTTTTGAGCTTCCCCGCTATAGGCAGGAATAAAAGATTCGCGAGAATAATTCCGTAAAAGGTGGTGATCAACGCCACGGCCATGGCAGGCCCGATGGCGCTCGGATCTTCCATCTGCATGAGCATCTGGACAAGGCCTATGAGTGTCCCTACCATGCCCATGGCCGGAGCGAAATTGCCCATGGTCGTAAATACCTCCGCCCCCAACCGATGCCTTTCCTCCAGAAATTCCAATTCCGTCTGCATAATCTTCGATAACGTGCCGGGCTCTATGCCGTCCACCATGAGTCCCACACCCTTGGCAAAAAAGGGATCGTCCAGTTCTTCGATCTTTTTTTCAAGGGCGAGAATCCCCTCGCGGCGGGCCGTCTTCGACATGCCGATCAGGGTTTCTATCGTTTCGGGCAAAGATGTGGGTTTGTGAAAGAAGACATGCCTCGCGACACCTACGACATTGAAGATATCCTTCAAGGGATAATTGATCAGCGTCGCTCCGATGGTTCCTCCAATCACGATTAGGGCTGAAGGGGGATTGATGAACCACATCAGCCCTCCACCCAGCATCATGGCAGCGGCTACAAGACCGAATCCGACAATAATTCCCACGATGGTCGCTAGATCCATGCACGCACCTGTTCCCGTTTTTTGTCATGAACGAGCAAAGACCGTACCACTTCGCATCCCGCGAGAGGTGGCGGGGAAAAGCCCCCCGATATGGCGGAGGGCGGAAGATGTCCTTCGCCGTTTAGGGTTTGTCAAAACAAAAACAGCGGTCCATCCCGGAAAACATACCCCGGGAGAACCGCCATTTTGACGACTCGTCATTAAATTGACGCCGTATCGCTGTCCATCGACTTACTCTCTTGAAAGAAAATCCGATTTTCAACCCACGGCCGCCACCCTCCGTACTCAAAAACCCCTTACCACCCCCCCCTCCCCGTCCCATCCTTCGACAAAGCCCCGCCCTTCACCCTTCACCACGATCTTTTTCCCCAAATGTCAAGTTTAAAGATTTGACCCCTATCCTTTATTACCGTTTAATATTCATCAATTCCTGCATCATCTGGTCAGTGGTGGTCACCACCTTGGCGCTTGCCTGGTACGACCGCTGTGCCGTGATCATGTTGATGAACTCAGTGGCGATGTCCGCGTTGGAAAGCTCCAGGGCGTTGGATATGATGGTTCCCATACCGCCGGTTCCCGGGGCGTTCTGAACGGCCACGCCGGACTTGAGTGTTTCGCCGAAGAGATTGGCCCCCATCCTTTGAAGACCCAGGGGGTTGGAGAAACTCGCCAGCATGACCTGGCCGATGCTCGAGGTCTGGCCGTTGGTGAAAAACCCGGTTATGACGCCGGCCTCCGTCACGGAAATGCTGCGGAGTTCACCGGAGGAATAACCGTCCTGGATCAGGCTTTTCACTACGGAGGTGCTCGCGTATCCCGTCAACGGTTCGACACCGAGACCCGTGAGTCTCCAGTTGATATCGATATCCTCGGCACCGTTGGACAGACCTCCAAAGGAAAGAACAACGTCTTCCGTGGGAGAGATCAAACTGCCGTCCGATCCGAAGGCGAATTCCAAGGGCGTATAGACGATCCCGTCGGAGGCAGACCAGCGAAGCCCGGTCTGTTCCGTCCAGTCGGTGTCGTCCCACAAACCTGTAACACCGTCAGCATTACACTCCCACACCGACCCCTCATGAATCACATACTCTCCTGTATTATAGGTCGTGCCTTCGTCATGGGCGGCCGCCGTTCCGACCTTATTGTGAACGATGTCCGCGCCGGCGGCGGAGGCTCCCACGAGGAGGGCCTTGGCCTCCCATTTACCGGCGTCCGCCTGCTTCGTAAATTCTATGCGAAGGGTGTGGGAGGTGCCCAAGGTATCGTATACCGTCTGCGCCACAGTAAAAACGTCTCCCGTCAGGGTAGATGCATTGAGATTCGCGCCCACGGAGATCTCCGTGGTGGCCCGCGGTTCGGATTGTACGTCCCTCAAGGAGATATCCGTCACCGCCATGGGATCAGCCGACATGAGGTTTCGGCCCTGAACCCGGTAATCGTTCACATCCACGAGGTATCCTTCATCATCCACGTGGAAGGCCCCGGCCCGGGTATAATAGATTCCTCCCTCCGCGTCCTTCACCATGAAAAAGCCTTCTCCGTCGATGGAGAGGTCTGTCGCGTTGTCGGTAGGTTCGAAAGATCCCGCGGCGAACTGGGTGCCGATCGAACCCACGGTCACGCCTCGCCCTATCTGCATGGTTCCGCTTCCACCCGTGAGACTCTGGCTCAGGATGTCGGAAAAGATGATCCGGCTGCCTTTGTATCCCACAGTGTTTGAATTGGCGATATTGTTTCCGATGACATCCAGCTGAAGCTGCATGGCATTCAACCCCGATATGCCCGCGTATAATGAACTACTCATGATCCCTTCCTCCTTCCATGTATATGTTCCTTTTTTTATTATCCGTCGGCTTCTTTTACGACAGCGACCTTGTCAAGGGCCATCTCCTGCCCGTTCACCGAGATGTACACGCCGTCGTCCTTAAAGGTGACGCCCGTCACCAGGCCCAACATCTTGGGCGTCCATACGGCGTAACCGCCCTTCTCGTTTTCCGCCGTCAGGCGAAAACCATAGGTTCCCGCCGCGTACCCGCCGGAATCCCACGTATGGCTGTATTCACCGGGTCCCCGGGCGCCTATCTCAATGCTGTCCACCACCGTTCCATCAGACTGGTATATTTCAATGAGACCGCTTTCTATGTAGTCCTTCAGTTCATACCTGATTTCTACCTCTCCTCCCTCGGCATCGAAGTTGTTGTCCTCTATGAGAACCGATTTTCCGATCAGGTTCACGGACCCGATTTTTTCCATGCCGGACTGCATCGCGTCTATTTTTCCCAGTTGGACATTCATATTCGTGAGCTGCTCGAGGCTGGTGAACTGCGCCAGCTGGGCTGTAAACTCGGTGCCGTCGATAGGATTGAAAGGATCCTGATGCTTTAACTGGGTGATGAGCATCCTTAGAAAATCATCCTTGCCCAGCTCTATACGTTCGGTCTTGCCTGCGGTGTCGGTGCTTGCGCTTACCGGATTTACAGTTGTCATGTCCTCACCTCGCTATCCTGTCACACGAAATAATTAATCCGTACCGGGTCGGCCGGGTCGCTTTCAACCCCGGACGCTACATAGCTCAAACCCCTGTCGCTGAAGGTTTCTTCCTCACGTTCGCCCCTTCCCGTCTCACCGTCCTGTCCCGATCCTTGTTGAAAGGCGGCCCACTGCTGATGGTCGTGGTCACGCTGGCTTACCGAAAAGGATTCCACGGTAAATCCCTGCGCCTTGAGAGAGGCCTTCAACTGTTCGGTGCCGGCCTGGAGGAAGCGGCAGGCATCGGTGCTTTCGACCCGGAAAAGAACTTTTACCGCCTTGTCCTTAACGATCACCTCCATGTCCAGCGAACCCAGGTTGGGCGGCGTCAGTTGTATCCTGACCCGTTGGAAACCACCCGTACCGAGCGACGAGGCCACCGACGAAAGTTGCTCCGAGAAAGGTCGAATATCCAGTGGAAACCGCGTGGGGGGGGCGCTCCTGCCCGAGTCCTGGATGTTAGCGCCCTGGTGAAGTCTATCAGTGGAGCTTGTATGCGATACGACGCGTTCATCCCTGTCGAGTCGAGACCTTTCGGGGATACGCCTGCCAAGCCGATCCCTCACCATCGAGGCCTCATCGATGTTCCTGAGATTTGACTCGAACGAGTGTTCCTCCGACCTTCCTTCCGGCACCGAATCCCGGAATGGTTGCGGCCCCTGGACGCCGGCCTTGGCCTGGGAAAAACTTCCCGTCCCGACTTTGGCCTCTCCCCCGCGGGCCCGGGTAGAATCACGCTTAGGCTCGGTTCGCGACGACGGATTTAATCCCTCCAGGGCCGTGTCGCGAAGGCGGATCATGGGACTCTCGCCGCGGAATAAAGAACCATCCCTCCCTGTTGTGTCAAAAGAGAAAGCCTCCGTACCCCGTGACCCCTGGAGACCTTCCCGGCTGGAAGAACCTACCGTCGATTCCCTGAAATTTTCCCCCGCTTGGGGGCGGGATCGCCCTTTGGAAGAAAATGCCTCCTTCGAAAGGAGGGGGTTCGGGACCTCTTTCTCTTCCCCGCCCCTTTGGGCCTGCGTGCTTGGGACACCTTCTCCGCGATCGGTCCTCGTTTGCATCCCTTTTACAAACAAGCCTTGTTTCATGAGATCCGATGCGGTTCCGCCGGACCGCGCACGCCCTCCCTCCTCCACGGGGAAAGAAAACTGTCCCCTTTCAATAACACCATTCCCCCGTCTCGAGGTCGATGGTCGCACGCCTTCTTCATCACCGCCGACAAAAACAGTCCGCGCCGCGTCGTGCGGGAGTTTCAAACCTTCCTTCCACCGGGCGGCCCTTTCCCCGTTTAGCGACATTGAAGCCAACAGGGAGTTTTCCGCACGCCCACCTTCAGCCTTCCCTATCGCGCCCGTCGAGATCTCGAAACGGCGGGAACCGTGATTTGAAGCATCTTCTACAGTGGTGGAATTGATCCCGGGCCGCTTCGGGGAATCGTTCACCCCTGTTCCGCCTTCTCCCGCTTCTCCGGGAACATTGCCAAGAAGCCGACTGAGAAAAAGTCCTGTCGGGTTTTTTCTGCCCGGTGCCGGCGACGTCTCACTCCCGCCGCCACGGTGTTTTTCAATGAAATCCGGAAATCGTCCGCCCATCCTAGCCGCATGGATGCGGCCATCCCCGCGGGACTCGACACCGGCTTCAAGATGAGTGTGAATTTCAGAAACGGGACCATTGTAAGGTCGCTTGTTCACGACGCCCGTGGTTGCGGTCTTGGAAATCGACGTCCCCGCAGGGGCACTTTCGGCCGCAAAACCGCCCTCCTTCACCCCAGGACCGATCATTCCTTTCAATGCGCCGGGGTGTACGCCTTTGGTCGGTTTGCCGAGCAAAGACCCCTCTTCCGGCTTCAATGCCGATGCCGACTGCTTTTCAGTGTGGCCTGCGGCGAGACCGTTCCCGCCCCCTTGGAGAAACCCCTTTCCAAAACAATCCGGCACCTTACGTGAGCCAAGCTTTGAATCTTCCGTCGACCCGTCACTTCCCCTTGAATCCATCGGCCCATCGGCGGGCGAATCAGCCTTTCGACCAAGCAGCGTGTCCGAAAGGGCAACCCCTCCATCATCACTTGCCCGCGTACCGCCGGGCGGGGTGGAACGGCCTGTCTTGCCGGATGGTCCAAGGTCGGCCGCGCCCGCCGTGGACTCCGGTGATGGAGCGCTTGATTGGGGACGAGGGGATGCAGATACATCACAAGATACCTCGCTGCCCTTACTCGTCGCCCCCACGTCCCTCTCTTCCATACCTTTGCGAAGCTCCCTGGCGTAAAAATGAGAGAAGGATCCGTGTTCCCCGTCGACCGCACCTGAATCGATGGACATATCGCTTACTGCGGGGGGGCGCCCTGAACCGGAGGAAATGATCCCCGCGGGCAAGGCAAGGATATTTAAGTTGAAAGAAGGAGCCACTTCGGCATCTCTCCCTTTTTATAAATTTTTCACTGTTGCACCAGGAATGCGCAAGAGCCGTGCCACAGATAGAATCCAATTTATCTGCAATAATATCAATATGTTACAAATTGCATTGACAGGCGTGAATATGAAGCGGGAAAAACATGCCGTAAACTTTTAAGGAAAAGGTGTAAAAAATGCCGTCTACTCCGAAGCTTCACGGGACGGTCGGTGACTTCATTTTGTTGTGTGGAAGGAGATGACTGAAAGTGAGTGGTACGCGGATAAAAAACAAGGTTTGCGTCAAAAAACTTCCTCGGCCGCCGTCACTGGGATAAAAAAATGTTCAAATGCCGATCCGCCGGCGCCGTATTGTGATCTACAGCTCTTCTTCTTCCCGGGCCTTCACCATTCTCGTGATTTCCCCGGTGATGGCGACAGCGATGTTGGGATCCAGGTGTCCCCATATCTCGCCGGCTTGTCTGCTTCTCATGCGCATGATGATAGCCGCCGCCGTTTTTCTGTCCAGCCTTTCCAACATTGCGGCGGCCTGGGCAGGCGGCGTGGCTTCGTATACCTTCACCAGATCGGCGTACTTCTGGTCATCGGCCACAACGATTGAACCCATAACCGCGCGGTGCTGATCGATCAGCCCGGCAATCTCCAGCTTGAGGGTGGTGAGACGCTCTCTTTCTCTGTCGAGGGCTTCTTCGCGGCGTTTCAACTCCTGTTCGCGCATCGCCAGCAGTTTCAACAATTCTCGTTCCTGTTCCAGTGGGGCGGCGGTCGTATTCCCTTGTCCCTCTTGGGCGATTGCGTCCTCAATGGAAACGGAGGCTTGGAATTGTTCTACACCCCCAACGGCCGCCGCCAACATGGCGAGCTTCACAACAAGTATAGCGATTACCAATGCCTTGCACGCAAAAAATAAGTGCTTCACCGTTTCTCCCTCGTATAGGCGGCCGACCGTGCCGCCTCGTCGATCATCTTCGTCTCGCGGCGGGCCTCTTCCGCGATGTAGGCTTTGATCCTTTTTTCTTTCAGTTTTTCGAGCTTTTCTCTTTCCTGCCTGGCCTCGATCACCCGGTCCCGGCATTCCTCCATCGATTTTTTTGCCCGCTCGAGATTCTCTTCCTGGCTTCTTCGCCTTTCACCGAGCTGTTGCCCCCGTATAAGCAGGGCCGCCACCTGCGAAACGGGGCGGGCCTCCCCCGCCATCCTCACCAGTTCCGCGAGGTTTCCCCGCTCGTCCGCGATAATCCCTTCGAGCTTCCGTGTCTCTTCCGCCAGTGCCCGTATTGCCGCGGCAAGCTCCATTTGTCGTTCTTCTTCCCGGCTCTTTCGATAATCCAGAAGTGCCTGAAGAGAAAAAGTAAACACGATTACATGCCTTCATCAACTCAAAAGCGATAATAGCCGTCTTTTTGTCGAATCCAAATCAGTGGACTCGTTCATATCCTGTCGAAGAAAATCCTGAATCCTCTCTCGTAACTCAATCGCCCTGTCGATCCTGGGATTGCTGCCCGCCACGTATGCGCCTATATTGATCAGGTCCTCCGCCTTTCGGTAAGTGGCAAGTATGTCCATTATCTCGGCCGCTGCCCTACGATGTTCGTCGTCGATTATGTCAGGCATGAGCCTGCTTATACTTTCCAGTACGTCCACCGCCGGATAGTGGTTTCTCGCCGCCAATTCCCGCGAAAGTACGATGTGACCGTCAAGAAAAGACCTGGCGGCGTCGGCCACCGGTTCGTTAAAGTCGTCGCCCTCCACAAGAACGGTGTAGAGCCCCGTGATACTTCCTCCGTTTTCCACGTTCCCCGTCCGCTCTATCAGCTTTGGAAGCAGGCTGAAAACAGACGGCGTGTAACCCTTCGTCGTGGGCGGCTCTCCCAGGGAGAGTCCCACTTCCCGCTGAGACATGGCAAAGCGCGTAAGGGAGTCGATCATCATGAACACGTCCTTGCCGTGATCCCTGAAGTATTCTGCTATGGAGGCGGCCACATAGGCCGCGCGCATCCGGATAAGCGGGTGGCTGTCCGAGGTGGCGACCACAACCACCGATTTTCTGAGTCCTTCTTCACCCAGGTTTTTCTCGATGAATTCACGGACCTCTCGACCACGTTCCCCGATGAGTCCTATCACGTTCACATCCGCCCTGGCGTTTCGGGCCATCATCCCGAGCAGAAAACTTTTTCCCACGCCCGATCCCGAGAAAATGCCCATCCGCTGGCCTTTCCCGCATGTGAGAAGACCGTTGATAGCCCGAATGCCTAGATCGATGGGTTCTCTGATCCGGGCCCTCCTCAGGGGATTTATCGGTTTGGCATAAAGGGGATACCTTTCCTCGCACGTGAGTGGACCACCGTCGTCTATGGGAATTCCCATGCCGTTTATGACCCTGCCCAGGAGAGCGGAGCCCACGGCCACGTCCGCCTGTTTGCCCTTGGGAAGAAAGCGGGCGCCCGGAGCGATTCCGAAAAGATCGTCCAGGGGCATCAAGAGGACGCGGCCGTCTCTGAATCCCACCACTTCGGCGCTGACTGTCCTCCGCCCTCCCCCTTCAAATATGGAGCAGAGTTCTCCCACGGCGACACCGGGATCGTACCCTTCCAGGATGAGTCCGCGGACATTGGTTATTTTTCCGTAACACCGGACAGGATTCGTGCGGACAAGGGTACTCAGGTAATCGGCGAGAGCGCTCTCGGTCATGTTTTGTTTCCCCCTTCTCCCCCCGTTATGGAAGACTTTAGAACGTCAAGCTGCTCGATGATCCGTGCGTCAATGAGCAAGCCGCTCGTTTCCACCAAGGCGTCTCCCGGCTGAAGAGAGGGATCCGCCGCCAGTCTTATGGGAACATCCACGTCAAGTGCGTCGAGTAATTGTTCCCTGATGTAACGTTCATCTTCGGGATTAAGCGATATGGAGAGTTCCGCCTTGTCTTTCAAATCATTGAGGATTTCCCGCAGATTAGCGGCAATTATTTTCCGGTCGAGAGTCGCTTCACGACGAATTATCTTTTCCGCGAGGGCAAAGGCAAGCACAATAACCGTGTGCTCCATTCCGTCAAAAAGCCTGTTTTTGATCTCCATGCATTCCCTTCGGATCGCGTCCAGGGCCTTAAGGGCCGACTCCTCTCTGTGGGCGGATCGATTTTCCGCTTCTTTTATCCCGGCGCGGCGCCCACGCTCGTAAGCCTCACCGATCAGCCTCTCTTCGGTCTCACGGTCGCGGCTCGGCGTCGCGTCGCCCTTGGCCGATTCGTCGCCCCATAATGAAAAGGGTCGGAACTGCCCGGGGTTTTCGCCCCTTTTATGTGCCGTAAGGTTGACCTCCGCCGCCTTTATGATCTTTCTAGACGAACTCATCTTCTTCCTGACCCCGGGATATCCTGACTCGCCCCTCGCCTTCCAGTCTCCGTGCCGTCTCGGTAATCAACCGCTGGCACTGTTCCACCTCCGAAAGACGTATGGGCGGCATAACCTCCAGATCATCCGCCAGCATCTGCGCCCCCCTCCTGGACATGTTCCGATAAATTTTCTCCCTCATGTCCTCGTCAACCACCTTGAGGGCCTTGGCTAGGTCCTCACCGGAAACTTCCTTCAGGATCTCCCGTATGCTAGCGTCATCCAGCTCGAAGATATCCTCGAACGAGAACATCTGGTTGCGAATTTCCGCGGCCAGTTCCGGTGTATGTTCTTCCAGTATGTTCAATATGGGGCCTTCGAACCTCCTGCCCATACGGTTCAATATCTCAGCGGAAAGATCGATCCCGCCGAAGTACTCCTCGCCCGAACCTCCAAGAAAGATCTCCGATTCCAGCGCCCTGGTCATTTCCTCCACGAACTCCTGGGGAACGCTTTTGATGGTGGCGATGCGCCTGAGGATGTCGGCCTGCTGCTCCGGCTTGTATCCTTCGAGAACCTCGGCGGCCTGTTCGGGTGTCAGGTGCGCCAGTATAAGGGCGATCGTCTGTGGATGCTCCATCTTCGTAAAATCCATGATTATCTTGGGATCGACGGAACGGAGCCTGTCGATCACGGGATTCATCGTGGGACTGAAGCTTTCTTCCTCGATAATGGCCAGCACCTTTTTCGCCCGTTCTTCCCCCAGGGCCTTCGTGATTATCTTCTGGATCGTTTCAGTCTGAACGGGAACGAACCGCTTGCCCTTGTCCTGGGCAAGGTTGCGAAACTCCCGGGCGGCTGCTTCCAGGTCGTTTAAGGTCACGTTTCTGAGGCGGCTCATGGCTACTCCCAATCGGCGCACCTCGTCGCCGGTGAGATTCTTCATCACCTCCACGGCCTGCTCTTCGTCGAGAGACAGCATGATGATAGCCGCCCGCTCACTGTTAGTCATCTCACCGTCCTATGCCTATGGTTTCCCTCTTTTGCCTCCCGGCATCTTCCTCCCACCAGCGGTTATTTCAACCAGCTTCGGATGAGTTCCGTAAAGGTTCCCGTGTCCTGTTTGGCCATGCTCTTGACCAAGAGGACATCCTCGGATTCGTCCATCTTCATGGCCTGCATGTTAAGGCTGGTGGCCGTCTGCTCCCGCTGCCGTTGAAGATCCGTGATCGACTCGGGCGTAATCCCGCCCGGCAGCGCCACACCCCCGCGGGAGGCGCGGCCTGCAGCAATCACCGCCTTGGTCATCGGACGCAAGACAAAGAAGATGACCGCGAGCAGGGCTACCAGGGTAAAAAGCGCCTTGAGGAGGGGCATCAGGTATTCGATCCTTTCTTTCCAGGTCGACGAATAAACGAATTCCTCGTCGGATATCTCTGTCCGATCAAAAGGAATGCTCG
>JAHDRK010000025.1 GCA_018433345.1 Syntrophobacterales bacterium
AGTATGACGCTCAGGGTAAGCTGAAACGCAAGGAAAAGGCAGCATGACCATGAACCTGTGCCACGGGAAAGAGTCCACGTCCGCTACTCCTTCCCTCATTCATGTGACCAAACAAAAGCGGACAAATCACGTGCTATAAAAGAGGACAAATCTATTTGTTGCTAACAGAAAAAAATGTTATGCACATCATGCTATAGGGATAAAAAATCAAACGCGACGGGGTAAAACATGAAAAAATGAAGAGTCATGTTTTACCTATATTGATGCCCTCTCGAGTGCAAGGCGTTCAATGGTATGCACCCACGGGTGGAGTTATGGAGAAGTAAAATGACTTTTTGTAACCATGGCAAATACGCACGATGAAATGTAAAAATCAACCTCTTTCCGCCTTTAATCACATTCGTCAGCGAGGTCGATCCGGAACAATGCCCAATTCGCGATAAAGACTGTCTCGGTGATAGGCCCGCATATCCAGGCAGGTTTAAACGGAACCTGCGCCTGAACGCCCTACCTTGATCGCCCTAAAGCAGGCGCGAGCCATAATGGTTCATCATGCAGAAAAAAAATCGTCTATATTCCCCTAATCCCTGTACATGGACTCGATCAGGTCGGCGAACTGCTCGTTGATGGCCTTCCGCTTTACCTTCATTGTGGGCGTCACCTCGCCATCTTCTGTATAGAGCTTTTTATCCAAGATTCTGAATTTTCTTATGTTTTCCACCCGGGCCACCTGGCGGTTGACTTTGTCCACTTCTTTTTGAATGAGTTCAACGACCTCGGGCGCCCTTGTCATACTGGCAAAGGTGGTGTACTGGATTTTATTGTCTTGGGCGTATTTGGTAACATTCTCATCGTCGATAACGATGATAGCCGTCAAGTACTTCCTTCCGTCGCCTATCACCACGGCATCATTTATATATGGTGAAAACTTGAGGAGGTTTTCCAGATACTGGGGCGCGATATTTTTTCCCCCAGCCGTGATGATGAGATCTTTTTTACGATCCGTAATCTTCAGAAATCCATCTTCATCCACCTCTCCCACGTCTTCGGTATACAACCAACCGTCTCGTAGCACCTCCCTGGTCCGTTCCTCATCTTTGTAATATCCCTTGAATACACCCTCGTGCTTGATCACGATTTCTCCGTCTTCTGCGATACGCACCTGGGTGCCAGGCAGGGGCTTGCCCACGGTTCCCACCTTGAAATCGCGCTCGTTGGAAATGTGGCTCACCCCCGTGTTTTCCGTCATGCCGTAACCTTCGCGGATGGGGATACCGATGCTGAGGAAGTACTTTATCACCTCCTGGGAAATGGGAGCGGCTCCGGACGCACCGAACCGCACTCGATCAAAACCTAGCCGCTTTTTGAGCTTTCGGAAAATGACAAAATAGGCCAACTTATACTGGAGGGTCAAAAGCAGAGGAACCTTGTCGCCGGAAAGAACCTCGTTGTTGTATTTCGTGCCGATCTTGACGGCTATGTCATAGAGGGTCCTCTTGAGCCACGTGGCGTCGGCCATCTTCAGCACGATGGCCGAATAATATTTCTCCCATATCCGGGGAACGGCGTGGAAGACCGTGGGGGAAACCTCGCGCATATCCGCCATGACGGTGTCCGTATTTTCCGTGAAATTGACGATATGTCCAACGGTCAAGTGAAACATTATGTCGAATATCTGCTCGTAGACGTGATTGAGAGGCAGGAAGGAAATAGTCTCGTCATCCACGCTGGTGTCCAGGACTTGCCGCGCCGCCTGTCCGACCCACAGGTACCCCTTGTGGGCCAACATAGCCCCTTTCGGCGGACCGGTGGTCCCGGACGTGTAAATTATACCCGCGATGTCTTCGGGTTTAACCTGCTCACATAACTGCCTGAAAAGCCCGGGGTTGTTGCGGTCTGTTTCCCTACCCAGTTCGAGCAATTCGTCAAAACTCATGAGCATGGGATCTTTGAAATGTTTGAGACCCTCCATGTCCCAGACTATCAGTTTTCTTAGCTTGGGCGTCTTTTCCCTGAAGACCAAGGCCTTGTCCAACTGCTCCTCGTCCTCGCAGAGATAAACCACTGCATCGGAATGACCCACAACGTATTCGCATTCGGCGGCCGGGTTGGTGGTGTAGATTCCCACCCAAGCCCCTCCGGCACAGACAGCACCCAATGCCGAATAGAGCCACTCCGGACGGTTTTCACCGATGATCGATACGTGTTCTCCATGCCTGACGCCCAGGGCGTACAGGCCCAATGCGACGTATTTCACTTTTTCCAGGTATTCGCCCCATGTAATATCGCGCCAGATGCCGTATTCCTTGTTCCTCATGGCAACTCTGTCAGGCTGTTTCTCGGCGATGTTAAGCAACGCTTTCGGCAGCGTATCTATTGCCATTATTCCCCCTCCAGCAGCTTCTCATTCGTAATATTAGGTATCGGAATCGGTTTTTATTAAACAAACGACATTATCTGAATCGTACCTTTCTTCGGTAACGCTTATATCCCTTCACCGACTGCTCGGTGGCGATTCCCAGGTAAAACTCCTTGATATCCTCGTCTTCGCGAAGCACCTCGGGTTTGTCGGCGCGGACAATCCGCCCGTTTTCAAGAAGGTAGGCGAAGTTAGAATACTTGAGAGCCATGTTCACATTCTGTTCCACCAGGAGAACGGTTACCCCGTCTTTTTCATTGATATTCTTTATGATATCGAATATCTCCTTCGTCAGGATGGGAGACAGTCCAAGGGACGGTTCATCCAGCATGAGCAGTTTGGGCCGACTCATAAGCGCCCGCCCGATGGCCAACATCTGTTGCTCCCCACCGCTCATAAGTCCCGCCTGCTGGCCCTTTCTCTCCTTGAGAATGGGGAAGTGATGGAAAACATTCTCCATGTCGGCCTTTACCCCGGCCCGGTCGTTCCTCGTGTAGGCGCCGATGGTGATATTTTCCATTACCGTCAGCTCGGGGAACACCTCCCTCCCTTCCGGTACGTAGCCGATTCCCATCTTGACGATTTCAGCGGTATCTTTTCTATCGATACGCTCTCCCATGAATTCTATGGTCCCCTTTTCGGGCTGCTCTTCCTTCAGGTCATAGAAAAGCCGCATGATGGTCTTCAACGTCGTCGTCTTACCTGCACCGTTCGAACCCAGCAAGGCCACGATGTCACCCTCCTTGATCTCGAAGGAAATTCCGTGCAGTGCCCTTATCAGGTCATACCAGGTTTCGATATTGTTTACCTTCAGCATCAGCTTATCGTCTCCTCTCCAAGATAGGCCCTGATAACTTCGGGGTGCCTCTGGACCTCCGCGGGTGTTCCCAGGACGATTTCCTGTCCCTGGTTCATGGCAAAAACGCGATCGGAAATGCCCATGATCATGTTCATGTCATGCTCGATAAGAAGTATGGTCACGTTGTAATCTTCGCGGATATCCTTGATCCATATGGTTAAATCGTCCTTTTCCTCGGTATTCATCCCCGCCGACGGCTCGTCAAGAAGCATGACCTTGGGTTCCAGCGCAAGGGCACGCCCGACTTCGACGAGCTTTCGCTTGCCGTAGGCGAGACTCCCCACGAATTGATCGCGGACGGACTGGAGCTCGAGAAAATCGATTATTTGTTCCACCTTTTCCCGGTGTTTAACCTCTTCCCGGGCAGCCGGCGATCTCTTGCCGAACATGAATGCTCCGCTGAAAACCCCCGTCTTCATATGGATATGCCTGCCGAGCATGAGGTTGTCCATGACTGTGGCATTGGTGAAAAGTTCTATATTCTGGAAGGTCCTGGCAATGCCCCTCCTTGCAATACGGTCGGGTGTTTTGCCGACGAGGTTTTCGCCTTCCATGTACACCGCCCCCGAATCGGGCTTGTAAATACCGCTGATGAGGTTGAAAATCGTCGTCTTCCCCGACCCGTTGGGACCGATAATGGAAAATATTTCGTTCTTTTCGACACTGAAACTCACTTCGTTGACCGCTTTTAATCCGCCGAAACTGATGCTGAGATTTTCGATGCTGAAATAGGCCATGGAATATCAGTCCCTCTCTTGGAATGCTTCTTTTCTGTCTATTATTTTATGGCTGTCGGCCCCTTCGAAGCCTTCCCCCGAAAGGCGCTTTTTAACAAAAAGGATGTACCCGGGTCCGTAGTCACCGAAAACCGGTCACTACGTACCCGGATACTGTTTCCTTAACCCTTTTAAGGACGTTCCAGATCGTTTTCTATCCAGTCCTGGACAACGATCGTCTCACCATTTGGTCCGCACTGCCAGACCTGCAGCTGGCGCGGGGGATGGTGGCTTTCTTTCGTCCAGGTTATGATAGGCCCCACGCCCTGGCGTTCGGTTATGGAGTTGAGCGCATCGACCACGGCTTGCTTGCTCAGGTCTCTGCCCACGTCCTCCAGCGCCCAGACTAGAGGCTCCCCCACGCAAACACCGGCCAGGTAAAAGATGCCCCATCTCTCCTCGGGGGCCAAGCGAGCCGCAGCCTCGCGGTATTTGTTCATAAGGGGCGTGTCCGAGTCAATTGGCGGGGTGAAGGCCGCCGTCATGACGCCTTCGCTCGCCCATAGTCCATCCGTAATGTGGCTCATGAGGGCGAAATCACAAAGATTGTAGGAATGGAGCCACTGGGGACGGAATCCGACGGACACCGCCGTCCTCAACGCAATAGCGGCCTGGGTGGGGGCCATGATGCCGACCACCGCTTCCGCTCCGGTGGCTTGGATCCGGGCGATCTGTGACGAGAGATCCCGTTCGATCGGTTCCACGGGGACGGCGGCAAGCAATTCCAGGTTGTTTGCCTTGAGGACCGCCTTTACACCCTCCATGGCATCGGCCCCCCAATCGTCGTTCTGGTATAGATAGGCGATCTTTGTAAAACCCATATTCTCAACGGCATGTTTCGTCAAGATCGCACCCTCGTCGAAGTAGGCGGGCCACATCTGCCACAACCACGGGTTGTTCTCAAAGGCGCGCGCCCCGGAACAGACCCCTATCCAAATGATCTCGTTCTGTCGCAGGTAGTTCTGGACGGCAAGCCCACAGGCGGTTCCCACACCACCGACGAAGGCGAATACACCGTACCGGTCTACAAGCTCTCTCACTCCGGCCATGGTCTGGGAAGGATTGTACTGGTCATCACGGATGAAATAGCGGACCTGTCTCCCGTGGATGCCCCCTTCTTCGTTGACCAAATCGAAGAGCAACTTGCTCCCGCGGGCAACGGCGCCCCAGGGGGCTGCCGGACCCGTCTGGGGACCCCATTGTCCCACGCGGATTTCTTTGTCATCGAATCCGGGGTTGCGCTTTGCATAGCCCTGGTCCACCAAAAAAAACAACGCGATGAGAGGTATCAAAAGAACGGTCAATAATTTTTTTACATCCATAACATGCCTCCTTTTTTCCGTGTCTGATCACCGTAAGACGTCGTCGGCCCTCGAAAAAGCGGCTCCCCTCGACACATGACACCGCTTTCCCGGGGCTAGCTCTTGAACCACTTTCCATCCTCCTTCATAAAAATGAAGCCTATATTGATCTCGGAACGCTGCTGTGTCGGAACATGCAGAAATACCAGGTCCACCACTACCTGGGCGAATTTCTCAACCGAGGGCCACTTGTCCCGATTCTCATTGTCCTCTACATAGGTAATTCCCACAATGGTGTAATCTACGAGGCGATCTTCCGATGCCAGCGCCTGGCTGAGATATTGTTCATAGCTGTTTTTTCGCACATAGTACGAGGAGGGCGCCAGGCAGTCGTACACGGCACGATGGTCCCCCCTCACCTCGGCGTCGAGAAATTTCCTGGCCGCCTCGAATACCGCCGCCTCTTCGGAATATTCCTCGTTTCCGCAAAAGACCGGGGCCGAAAAGGAAAAGGCCGCCGTGAAGAATATCGCGGCCACAACAAGAGGAACTCTGAACGGCCGAAAACAATCTGGTCGACTGAACAGGCCGGCCATACCCTACACCCCCTACACCTTTTTTACGTAATGCTTCGCGAAAAGACCGCTGGGGCGAATACAAAGCACCAAGACGATTATCACAAAAGCGGTGATGGGTTTCCATGCGGGTGAGAGGTATCCGAAGAAATTTTCGATGAGTCCAACGATGCCCCCGCCGATAAGTACCCCGGGAATACTCATGAGGCCGCCCAGAACGGCCGCCGCAAAGGCTCTAAGAAAAGGTTCCATCATGAACTCGGGGTCAAGAATCGTTCGGGCCGTGATCAGCATGGCGGCCGTAACACCGATGACTGAACTAAACGCCCAGGAAAAGGCGGTGATCCGATCGGTTTTTATCCCCATGATTTTTGCGGCGTACTTGTTTTGCTGCGTCGCCCGCATGGCCGTTCCGATTTTCGTGAATTTGAAGAACAGGGCCAGAATCGTCACAACGATGAAAGCGATGATAAAAACGGCAACGGCCCACTGGCTCACCACGAAACCAGGCAAAAGCTTGTAGGTTACCTGGTAAGAAAAGGGAATGGAAAAGGCCTGCTGGTCGGCGCCCCATTTCCATCCTGCAAGTCCCGCCAGCAAAAGCTGGACACCGATGGTAATGACGATAAGACCCAAGAGTGTTGGGTTCTTGGCGGGCCTGAGAAAAAAGAACTCCACAAATACTCCTAGCAGGCCCGCGAAAATCAGCGACGCGATAAAGGCAACCCAGAAAGGGAAACCGTAAAACGTTATGAAATGAAATGCTATGTAGACGGAAAACATCGCCATCGTGCCGGCTGCGAAGTTCACCACTTCCGATGTCTTGTAAATTATGATCACTGCCAGTCCGAAAAGACCGTAGCAGGCACCCATGGCCAACCCTTCTATCAACAATTGTTCAAACGGCATATCTCCCCCTCACTGTAATCGGTTTACCGTTTCGTTCGTAAGCGAAGCATTCGCGTGCTCTCTGATGTCGGTATATCCGTCGATTAGTGCCAATCCCGCGGGATCCATTAGAAAGGCCATGTCTTCCAGTATTTCTTGACCCTGATCCATGCTCCGAATATTCCCAGGGGTTCGAAGATTATGATGCCTATCATGACCAGGCCCAGGGCGACAAAATTGAAATTGTCAATGCCCGAGGCGGTCAGGAACTTTCGGGAAAAGGCCAACAGAATATCCCCCACGACGGGAACTTCGTCCACGTTCTTGAAAACATCATACCAAAGATAGGTTATAAGGGCGGCCCCCGTGATGGACCCCATCACCGAACCAAGCCCCCCCACGACGACCATCACGAGAAAGATAATGGAAATGATGAGATTGAAGGTAAAAGGATCGAAAAAACCGAGTACAAAGGCAAAAAGCCCTCCCGCCACGCCTGCGTAAAAGGCGCTCACCGCGAAGGCGAGCGTTTTGTAGATGGTCAGGTTGACCCCGATCACCTCGGCGGCGATGTCGCTGTCACGTATGGCCACGAAAGCCCTGCCGACCCTTGTTTTCAGAATATTGACGGCGAAAAGAACCATCAGAATTGCAATTATAAGTATAAGATAGTACTTGCTTTTTTCCGTCCACAACTCCCAGCTCAACCCGAGTTGCGGGATACCGATATCCAGCGTGGGAGCCATCAACCCCTGCCGCCCCCCAAAAAGTTCCATGTGGCCTATGACGTGCATTATGGCAAGACCAAATGCAAGAGTGGCAATGGCAAGATAGGGCCCTTCGAGACGCAGTGCGGGGAGTCCCAGGATAAAGCCAAAAAAGGAGGCGATAAAGGCCGTGATTATCAGCGCCGGGAAAAAGGGGATTGCAAGTTTCGTCATCAGCAGAACTGTACCGTAGGCACCGATGGCAAAAAAACCCGCGTGACCAAGGGCGATCTGGCCCGTGGATCCAACAAGAATATTTAGACCCACGGCTACAATAACGTGAACCATGATGAGATTGAAAAGGTACAGGTGGTAATTCGACAGAAACACCGGCGCCACAAAAAGGGCTACCAGAAGAACTATGGACCAAAAAAGAATCGTTCCGCTTTTGAAAAGTTCGATGTCCTCGTAATAATCACGCTTCATATCCATAGGCGGCACCTCGCAAAAATCGGCATTCTGGGTAAGTTAAATGGAAGCGCCCGGGGTATAACCGAGACGATGAGCAATCCCCCCTTTTTCCGCATAACAGCCAAACGCTGCCTTGCAGACATTAACCCGCTGAAGGCACTCACTCCCTCGAGTTTCCACTACGGCCTTCCGCCGGTTTTTCTTCCAGTTTTTTAAAATCGCTGGTTAAGACACAATTGTGATGCGTGAGTATCTCTGAGCCTTCTTCCGGCTGCAACGCCCAGCTTTTACGGCTCCCTCCAACAGGGCGTCACAGTACTACTCCGATGCGGTGAAAGGTAACCGAGGGACAGGAACTTGTCAAGAAAAATTTCCGGTTTCCTGTTTGGTCTCTCTTAATTATATACGAGGACCTCGATGTCTCTTCTCTTCCTCATTTTTACATCATTAATGGTTCGGGACATCGGGATATCGCTATCTGGGCTGTTTTTGCCGGGTTGCCAAATCAATAATAATTTCTGCCGCCATAGAAAGACCTACGACGCTTGTATCAATACACAAATGATAATTTTCCGCATCCGTCCATTCTCTTCCGGTCATCTTGCGTATAAATTTTCTTCTCCTCTCGTCATAGTCTTTTATATTGAAACTCGCATCAGCAGCAAAATACCTATGCACCTCCATCAGGCGCATCTCGCGAAATTCCAACGGCGCATGAATAAAAACCTTTATTACTCCCGGCCGGTCTCCAAGTAGAAAACACCCTCCCCGACCGACGACGACGGCATCGTGATACTCGCAAATTTCCTTAATTATTTTTGCTTCTATATCGAATAACTCCTTGTCATACACGGGGCGAGTGATCGGTGGCGTATAGGCCGCTTCAGGTGACCCGGCAGAAAAGGACTTCAATATGTTCTCAAAAAAACCTGAGGGCCTTTTTTCTAAAATATCGATGTCTGTCGCAGAAACACCCAGTAACTCTGCCGCCTTGTTCAAAATATCTCTGTCGAGATATCTAAAACCGAGTCTATTCGCCACAACTTTGCCGATATAAGAACCTCCGCTCGCCATTTGTCGAGATATCGTTATTACTGTGGTCTGTTTGCTTTCCATCGTCCCCCCAAGGTTAGGGCAACCAATCCTTATTGCGCATCTCGCTCAAAGCCTTTTAATAAAAATACAAAGGGTATTGAAATGATAAATAACATTGAAATCAGAAAAAATACATGATTATAGGCGAGCATTGCCGACTGACGCATAATCTCGCCATCCAAAAGCTTTAGCGCTTTCCAGTGGGCCGCATGGGCATCAGATCCGGCCCTTAGCATGGCCTCGGACAAGGAGCGCAGCCAATCCGCGGTAACATCGTTGAATTGATTAACATTTTCCACTATGATGGCTCTGTATCTGTTTTCTCCTCTTGATAATACCGTCGCGGCAAGGGCAACTCCGATACTACTGAATACCTGGCGTACAACATTATACAAGCCGGTGGCGGCGGTCAATTTTGGTCTTTCAATTGTAAGCAACGCCGCCGTGCTTAGTGCGGCGAAAATCATGCCAAATCCTGCCCCCTGGAGAAGCTGGGGGGAAAATATATCCCAGTAACCCACCTCTAGTGACATACGCGACAGCTCCCATGAAGAAAATGCACTAATCACAAGACCGCATCCCACTAAGAATTTTGGGCCTAACTTGTTGAACAGTCTCCCTGCAACAGGCATTGTGATCAGCATCCCGACACTCCTCGGCAAAAGGGTGAGTCCTGAGTTAAACGCGGGGAAATCGAGAAGCTGCTGCAAAAAAAGCGGCAAGATAAAAAGGTTGGCGAATAAAGCCATCCCGAGAACGGCACCCACTGCCGTCCCCGCCGAAAAATTGAAGTTTTTGAGAATGCGTAGATCGACGGCAGGTTTGTCCGTCATCAACTCCCTGATTACAAAGAGCGAAAGTCCGGTGGACGCAATAACGGCAAGATAAATAATATATGTTGACCCGAACCAATCATTCCTTTCCCCTTCCGCAAGCATAATCTGCAACGTGCCGAGTCCGATAATCATAAACGTCAGACCTAAAAAATCGATTTTTCCTTTTTCTCTGTGAAGAAAGGGAGGGTCATAGATGAACCGCGACGCCAATATAAAAGCTATTATCCCCACGGGCACATTACAATAAAACACCCATCGCCATGAATAGCTATCCGTAATCCACCCGCCGAGAGTCGGGCCAAGAGACGGTCCCAAGATAATCCCCAGGCCATATATTCCCATTGCAGTTCCCTGTTCTTCACGGGGGAACGTCTCCCGAAGTATCGCCTGCGCGATCGGTACCAGCGCACCACCTCCCAGTCCCTGAATAATTCTAAATACAATAAGAGATCCGAGATTCCATGCTATTCCGCAAACCATGGACGACACGGTAAAAAGTATTATACAGAATAAATATAATCGCTTTCTGCCAAACCGTGAACTAAGCAGAGCTACGACCGGCATAACAAGCACATTGGCCATCATATATCCCGTTACAACCCATGTAATTTCCTCGACTGAGGCGCCGAGATTACCACGCATATAAGGAAGGGCTACATTAACACTGCTTATGTTAATATTCGCCACAAGTGTCGCTGTTATCACGGTTATGGTGATAATCCATTTATTTGTATTTTCCATAGGTTATTTAGGCATCTGCCGATGTTTCTCGGGTGCGTGATCAGCGCGGGTAAAAAACCAACCGTAAAGGATAATATAAAGAAGCTACGAAGCCTGCCCGGTATCGACATGGGGGATCACCGACATACCGGGATATAATGGATAGTTTGGATCCGCTGGGGGATCCATCACTATTTTAACCGGGACGCGCTGAACTACCTTTACAAAATTACCGGTCGCATTTTCGGGGGGAAGCAAGCTAAAGACACTGCCCGTCCCCGGCTGGAAGCTATCTATATGACCTTTTAATCTGATGCCCGGATATGTGTCCACCTCTATATCCACCGGCTGTCCGACCCTCATTCGCCTTAATTGTGTTTCTTTAAAGTTTGCAACAATCCAGAGATCCATTTCATCAACAATCGAAAGAAGTGTCTGCCCTGCTTCCACATACTTGCCCACATCTACATTTTTCTTGGCGATTCTTCCCGCCAGAGGTGCTTTTATCGTGGTTCGGTCAAGATTCAACTGAGAGATACTAAGCGCCGCGTCTGCTTCACTTATCTTGAATTTCTGGGCAATAAGCTTATTTTCCAAAGCTTCAATCGCTTCTCTTGTTTCTTCAACTTCCGCCTCCGCTTTCTTTTTTTTAGCTCTTGATACTACCTGTTGAAGCTCATTATAGTCATAATCACTTTGGGAAACCGCTCCATTTTTCACTAATCTTTCAAAACGCCGATATTCCTTTATTGCGAGAGCTTCCTCCGCGGTTGCGATTTCCTTATTGGCATACAACTGAACCAACAGCTTTTTCTTTTCTCTGATAAGTGCCTCTATCTCTTTGTATTCCGATTTGAGTTTTAAAAGGGTGCTCTTCTGTTGACTTACAAGGGCCTCATAATCTTTGCAGTAAATCCGGACAAGAGCCTCTCCCTCGTTTACAAACTGGTTATCATCAACAAAAACTGCCACGACTGTCCCCTTGATCTCCGCACTGATGGGAACGATCGTTCCACATACATAGGCATTATCCGTGGATTCATGAGAAAATATGTAGAAGAGCTTAGGGCTGAAATAAGCCCCACCGGCAAGCAGAATCGCAAGAAACATTGATCTGAATGCCCAGTTTTTTATACTTGTATTCTTCCATCGTTTTACACTGCGGCTAGGGGTTTCAATTTTTTCATCCATTGTAAAAAACTCGCGTTTCTCCTTCCTTTTGTCTTTTTGATGTTAATGGATGTATGGCTTCATCCCAGCTAATGCGCACAAAATTAATGACATCATAAAAATATAAACCGTTTGCATGTGACAGAACGGGCGAGAGAGAGATGCTTTGTATAATTTTTGCTTAAGCAATGGTCATAAGAAAATCAACAACGGGCGATTAAGTAGGTTTTACCTCTCGCGACGGCTCCTAGGTAAAACCTCTTTAGCTATGCACATTTCGCCCGAGTAAACCACACGAGTTCTAGTTGAACTTTTTAAGCTAACACATTCAATCAATTATTGCCAGCAGTTTCCTGGCATGATATCGGAAGTAAGTAATTCTTGTAACAAAGTTCTGCGATTTTAAACCAGACCATGTAAAAGACCATGCACATCATCATTGACGGATATAACTTGATCAGGCAGTCGGACCGTCTTCGTCATGCCGAACGTGCGGGTCTGGAAGCGGGAAGAAACCGCTTAATAGAAGAACTCATCCGATACAATCGCATGAACCCCCACAGGATTACCGTGGTTTTCGATGGTTGGCTCGATGGCTCCCCCACCGAAGAACATTACCGGAAAGGGGGCATAGAAATCGTGTATTCCAGGAAAGGAGAAGAAGCGGACGAAGTCATAAAGCGCATGACCCGCCGGACCGGCGGTGACACGCTGGTGGTAACATCGGATCGCGACATTGCCGATACCGTGGTAAGGGGGGGCGGAGTGGCCCTCTCTTCTCCCCAATTCGAAGAGAAAATAAAAGGGGCGATCACCGGTCAAGCCATCGAAAAAGAATTTCCCGACGATGAGCCCTTGGAACGTGTGGTCACCCCGCGTAAAAAAGGGCCTTCCCGCAAGCTCTCAAAACGGGAACGAAAAGCGAGGCGGGCGCTAAAAAAGCTGTAGACCGCCGGACCCGGCCAAGAAGGAAAGAGAACTCTGTGCGACTTTTTTCTCCGTCATTCCGGACAAGCGAAGCATGATCAGACAGCCGCGAACCAGATCCGGTGGAATCCGTAAAGTACCTAAAAACACGAGTGCCGGAAGCGGCCAGGGATGACAATTTTTTAAGCCGAACGGGATTTTTCAAAGATCTCAGAAGGAACTATCCTCTCAGGAATCAGGATTCGCGTCGGCCTCGCCGTAAGAAAAATCTTCCGGCGCCTTTTTAGGTGGCGGCGGTGCCGCTTGCCTCCCAGATAAGCCGCTCCAGGAGAACTCCAGGATCACCCCCCGACGACTTGAGTGCGATATCGGTCTCCACGAGGGCGTCCACCAAGTGAACCAGCTCCGCCCGGGAAAAACGTTCAGCCCCTTTTATTGTTTTGTAAATAACATAAGGATGACCGTTCCAAAGATCGGCCTTGTCTTTTGCCCCTTTTGCAATCTTTTTCACCAGCTCGGGATAGACGCCGTCTTGAAACCGCCTGTAGGTAAGGGACGCACCAGCCGGGGGAATGTGCCCCGAATGGACCAGGAACTTTGCCTGCAGTAAAAAACGGACCGCGCGCGCAATCACACTCAAGAGGATAAGAGGCTGTATGCCCTGGTCCATAAAACGCTTGAGTACCTTGAGGCCCTTCTCCAGGTCTTTTTCTACAAGCGCATCGGCAAGCTCGAATATACGCCCTTCCCCCGTACCGCTTGCGACCTCTTCGACATCCTTTAGATCTATCCGATTCCGACCTTCTCCAAGGTAAATCAGCAGCTTCTCCCCTTCACCGACGACATCACCGAAATCCAGGCCCGACCTTTCGATAAGAAGCTCCAACGCCTCGGTCGTGATCTTTACGCCTCGTTCCGCCAGGTATTCTTTCATTCGAACCGCCAAGATGCCCCTTTGGCGGGCATCGCTTTTGTTTCTTTCAAAATTAAGGACGACACCCTTCTCCGAAAGGATCTTGTAAAGCTTTTTCCTCTTGTCGACATCATGGGCCGTCAGAATCAGGACATGGTCGTGCGGAAGACCGCCTGAGATTGCCGGTTCAAGTTGCGCCGCATCGTCTCCGGGGGAACGTCCCTCCATTCCACGCTCTATGCAGTGATCAATAACTCCGGGCAATACTTCTGAAACGTCGGTCACGTCCGTTCCCTTGAATATCCGCTCCCATTCATCTTCCGAGATCCCTCGCCAACCTTCCCCCGCCAGGTCATTTATGGACCATCCCCTGGCTCCGAGCATATCCAGGAAAGAACGAACCGCCGCGCCGGGATTTTCAGAAAGGGTCTCTAAAAAGTTTTCAGGAAGGCGGAACTTGACGGAGCTCGACGCGAAAAGATCCGTATTTTTTACGATCACAACCTTCTTTCCGGGAATCAGGGAAGGTGTGCGAACCGCCTCGAGTATTTCGGCGACCGAGGCACTCCCGCCGTCGAGCCTGAAGCAATTTAAATCGTTGGGCCCATCGGGTAAAAGGGTTTGAAGGATTTTTTGAAGAGCCTCCTCTATGAGGAAGGTTTCGTCACCGTAGAGGAGATAACAAGAACAGACCCGGCCCTCTTTGAGGGATTGTATAAGTTTGTCTATGGTTCCGACCATCGATGCAAATGCCTTCCGGCTTCGGGAAAAACTCTCGAGCAGTAAGGTAGCGGCGAAAATCCCTTCGTAAACTCGTCTCAAACATCTTACAAAATCAGGTACCTTTTGAGACGTCTAACTATTTCTTCAGGCTCGTCGACAACCTGGAGAAGTTCGAGATCTTCCTCGTCAATCTTGCCGTCGGTAAGCATGGTCCGTCTCAGCCAGTCCAGGAGTCCCTGCCAGTAATCGCTCCCCATGAGAAAAACAGGGAAACTCTTGATGCGCCTTGTCTGGATAAGGGTCAGGGCCTCGAAGAGTTCATCCATGGTCCCGAACCCGCCGGGGAGAATCACGTACGCCACGGCATACTTAACGAACATGACCTTGCGAATAAAAAAATACTTAAAGTCAAGTTCAACGTTCTGGTAGGGATTGGGAACCTGTTCGAGGGGCAGTTTAATGTTCAACCCCACAGACACGCCGCCTGCTTCGGCGGCGCCCTTGTTGGCGGCCTCCATGATACCGGGACCACCGCCGGTTATAACGGAAAAACCTTTCTGGACAAGGAGTTTCGCCAGTTGTTCCGTTTTTGCGTAATACTCGTCGCCCGGCTCGGTCCGGGCGGAACCGAAGATACTTACGGCTTGTTCGACATGGGACAGCTCCTCGATGGCATCCACGAATTCCGCCATGATCCTGAACAATCGCCAGGACTCTTCAATACTGATGGCATCAATGACATATTGTTTTTCTCGCATAGGCCTCTCCGCGTCATATTCGCCATAAGTCCACCGGGACTTCCCCATGATGTTTATCTGCCTCGTCTGCGGGCCGCCTTCACCATCCGCCTGCGGGCCTCAAGTGCCTTTCTTTTTTTCTTTACCGACGGCTTTTCATAGGCCCGCCTGAGCTTGAGCTCCTTAAAAAAACCGTTCTTCGACAGTTTGTTCTTAAGCACCTTAAGCGCCTTCTCCACGTCGTTGTCGATTACTTTTACTTCCAAGTATTATCCTCCTCTTTAATGTTTATTAATTCCACTGTATCTCCCCTTCCGCGAGGGGTGTGATCAGGGGCACAAAAAAGGGCGGAAAGACGCGCCCATCCGTCCCATGGAACGTGCCGTTTCCCACCCCTCTTTCTTACTACTAATTAAATATCACGCCCCTTGCCTTAGAACGGCCTCTTTCAGTGCGTCGATAAAAGCGCTGTTCTCCTCCTCAGTTCCCACGGTCACTCTCATGCAATCGGACAGAGGTCCCGGCGAGGTGAAGTTCTTTATCAATATCCCCTTTTCAAGAAAATAATTATATATATTATTTTTTTCTCTAATACAACGGAAAAGAACAAAATTCGCCTCCGACGGAAAAGGCTCGATACCTTCCAGGGCGGCCATCTCCTCCGTGAGGCGTCGTCTTTCCCTCTTTATACGCTCGGCCCGTCCGATAATTTCCCTCTGTTCGTTTTCAAGGAAATAGGACGCCACTTCCTGGGAAAATAGATTGATGTTGTAGGGAAGACATACCTTCCTAAGTTGGCGAATCAAGGAAGGCTGTCCGACCAGGACACCCGTCCTCAGACCGGCCATCCCGATTTTCGACAGCGTCCTCAGGATGACGAGATTCTCGAATTCGCCGATCCGGGGAAGAAAACTCGAATCGGCGTAATCGACATAGGCTTCGTCCACAACCACTATCCCCTCGCCCGCCATAGCCCTGAGCATATCCTCTATCACGGTCGGATCAAAACGGTTTCCCGTAGGATTGTTCGGGCTCGCCATGAATACGACCTGCGGCCGATTTCTCGACAGGGCCTCGAGCATGGCCTCGCGGTCGAGATTGAATCCCTCGTCAAGGGGAATCTCCGTGACTCGATGCCCGTTGTTGCGACAGACGATGCCATAAATTGCAAAGGTGGGGACGGGCACCATCACACCTCTTTCCGGAACGATCTCAAGTGCGCTCGCGAGAACCTGGATCAACTCGTCGGAACCGTTCCCAGTCAGGACCATGTTCTCCGGTACTCCCAAATACCGAGCGAACCGGCGTTTCAAGCCCGGGGATCCTGGCTCTGGATAGCGGTTGAGGGAAAGCCCGCGGGCTATTTCGGCCACCTTGTCTCTGAAGGATTCGGAGGGCTGAAAGGGACTTTCGTTGGCATCCAGTTTGATGCGGCAGTTCGTGATTTCAATTGGGTACCCTTCCTGTAATGCCACCGCTTTTTTGACCATCTCTTCGTAGTTCATGTTCTAAAGCCTACCTTCATCGTTCCAACGGGGATTTCGATATTTTTCATTCAAAAGCCTGTTCTTTTCCGCCTCTTCCCTTGGCGTCGGTTCGTCCGACTCCAATCTGATCCCCAGGGCTTCTTCGAACCCTTCACATATAAAGGGCGCGAGGGCCTCCGCATCGAGTGCCATAGGCACTTCCCGATTCACGGAGGTCACCGATTCCGAAAGAAGTCTGACCCATTGAACCATGTCGCCGCCTGGGCCTACGGTGATCCGGGCAGTGATCACAGGATCGAAGTCCATGAGAATCGAACCGTGTTGAAGAAAGCGGCCGTGGGACCGCAACTGGGCACTCCCGCATATTTTCGCCCCCCTCACCAGCAATTCGTTTCGAAAGGGAGTTGCGAAGCAGCTACCCCCCTGCACGCCCGCCCGGAGGTTCCTTCGCCCTTCCTCGACCACGCCCGCCTTTATACCGACCTTTTCAAGGCCTCTTACGAGGCATTTACTGATAACCTCGTAGGTAGTCAGGATGTCCGCCGAAAAGGGCGGCCCTTGGCAGGCGGATATTGAATAGGTGAGATCGGTGGAATGGTAGACCGCCTTCCCTCCTGTAGGCCTCCGCACAACAGAGATGCCGTGACTTTCACAAAACTCCCGGTTCACTTCTCGTTTCGGGTCCTGGAAATGGCCGATGGTCAAAGTGGGACACTCCCAACCGAACAATCTCAATGTCGGTCTTTTCCCCCGGTTATGGGTCATTCTAAAAAGCGCCTCGTCGAGGGCCATGTTTTCGAACCCGCCGAGCGTCCTGTAGGAAATGAACCGCCAAGTATCCACCAGGGACGCTATCTCCTTCCCTCGACTTGTTCTATGTACTCCTCGTAGGCATCGGCATCCAGCAGATCGTCAAGCTCTCCCAGGTCGTTTATTTCGACTGCGATCATCCATCCCGTGTCGTAGGCGTCGCATTCAAGGGCTCCCACGTCATCGAAGAGATCCTCGTTTACACTTACGATATATCCGCTGACGGGTGAAATCAGTTCCATCGTGGTCTTCGCCGACTCCACAACCCCAAAGAGCTCGCCCTGCTTCACATGCGAATCCACGGGATAAAGCTCGATTGAAATGATATCACCGAGATTTTCCTGGGCAAAATCCGTAATACCAACAGTAATCACCGTATCATCCACCCTCGCCCAGGTATGATCGCGGCTGTAGAGCAGGTCATCGGGATAGGCCGACATAAATCACCTCCTTCTTAACGGAATCTATAAACCTTATCATTTCAATCGCTGCGGCAATCAAGCCGTGCAATGGCTGCCGATTCTCCTCCTGATTTTTTACCTTGTCTTTCTACAATGTCATCATATGCTTAGAAGTACAGGAAATGATCTCGTGACCATCCGCCGTCACCAGAACCGAGTCTTCTATCCTGACCCCGAACCGCCCGGGAAGATAGATGCCCGGTTCTACAGTTATTACCATCCCTTCTTCCAGACGATCTTCGCTTTTTCGCGACACCGACGGCGCCTCGTGCACCTGCATTCCCAGGCCGTGACCTGTTCCATGCACAAAATTAGATCCGTACCCCGCTTTCTCAATGATACCGCGGGCCGTTGCATCGACGTCCCTGCATAACACACCTGGCCTGATCACTTCAATAGCCCGGTCATGGGCCTCCAACACAATCTCATAAACGTGGCGCGCCTCCACCGAGGGTGGTCCCAGGGCGACGGTGACGCTTTCATCTGAATTATAACCTTCAAGAAGGACTCCATAATCAATAACTATAAGTTCACCTTCGGCCAGTGACTTGGACCCCGGGCGGGCGTGAGGAAGCGCGCCGTTTGGGCCGGAGGCGATTATGGTGTCGAAGGCGGGACGTTCCCCCCCTTCCTGAATCATGTTCCAGTCAAGCAGTCGGGCTGCCTCCCGCTCGGTCATCCCCGATTTGAAGGCGGCGAGGGTTTTTTGCAAGGCAAGGGCGGCGATAGCGGCGGCCCGCCTCAAAAAGGCCACCTCTCCCTTGTCCTTTCGTGCCCTAAGAAACAAAAGGGATCTTTCGAGGGGGACCATCTCCAGCTCTTGGGGCAGTCCCTTTCGTATTTTCATGTACTGTGCATACGTCATGGAAGGCGATTCGAACCCGATGCGTCCCATGCCTTTTTGTTTCAGGATTTCAATAATTCCCTCGACTTTATCTCCATACTCTATAACATCAGCATTCTGCGCTTCCCGGAGGGCCTGTTCTTTGTAACGACCGTCCACCAATAACGTTCGTCTTCCTTCCTCAACGAGCATCAGGCTCTCGCTTCCTGAAAAACCGCTAAGGTAACGGATATTTGCAGGATCTACAAAGAGGACCGCGTCGAGACTCTCGTCCTCTAGAGAGGTCCAGAGTCGGTCGAGCCTGCCCTGCATAACCAAAGGATCAACCATCGCCACGCCTCTCACCTTCCAGCACGGAAAGCCAGCGTGAAAGCTCTTCCACAATCAACCTGGTACGTTCAGCTTCCCGTTTCTCGATCTCCCGAAGCAACCCGGCAATCTTCCTGTTGGTAGGATCATCCCTCAGAAGGCTCTTCAATACTTCCACGGCCCTGTCCGATGAACCGGCCCGGCGATAGGCTTCCACGAGGGCGAGCGTGTGTTCATAGGGAGAGTATCTTCCGTTTTGTTCTCCGACCATATCCGCCGCTTTATCCTCGACCCGCCTTCGAAGGTTCTCGTCCGGACCGAGGGCTTTTCGATAGGCTTTCAGGGCCTCATCGTTTCTCCCGCTGTTTCGACATACGTCGCCGATACACTCCGATATCAGCGGCCAGCCCGGGATCAACTTTTCAAGGTTTTTCAGGATAGACAGGGCTTCTTCGAACTCGTCCGCCCTGACGGCACATGCCGCCCTTACCAACCATGCATCCACATCGCCGGGATACCGTGAGCAGCGCCTAATGGCGCTTTTGCGTGCCTTGTCGAGACTTCCCTGCTCGATCAGAGATGCCGTCTCCTTTACGAATTTTTCCCGTTCTTCAAGATACGACCGATCCATCAACCTTTCGTCCTTTCGCGGAAGAGAGGAAGTAAACCCCGCCGAAGACTTGAAAACTGTTGACTCTCTCCCGGCAGTGATGCTAATCTATTAAATCAGTTTTCTCACATCTTTCAAGACGAAAGTACTTGAAGCGGATTGAATATTCAAATAATGAAATACATGTTTATCGCGACGCTTCTGCTCGCGAATATAGTGGCTTCGAAAATCGTGGTAATCGGAGGTGTCTTACTGCCGGCGGCAATCGTTTTATACCCTCTCACATTTCTCATAACCGACGTGGTTGGGGAAATAGAAGGAAAAGAACAGGCGCAAAGGCTTGTTTTATCCGGCTTCTACATGTCCCTTTTCATGGTGGCGGCCCTCCTGGTAGTTAAATGGCTCCCGCCGGCGCCCATATGGAATCACCA
This sequence comes from Syntrophobacterales bacterium, assembly GCA_018433345.1. GTDB lineage: Bacteria > Desulfobacterota > Syntrophia > Syntrophales > UBA2210 > MLS-D. Next base: position 20,070 of record JAHDRK010000025.1, read on the forward strand.
GGTTGCTTTCGAAGCGATATTGGGAGCCACACCGCGCATCGTACTTGCGTCCATGATCGCCTACATAGCTTCTCAGACCCACGATGTCTGGTCCTTCCACTGGTGGAGGGCGAAAACAGAAGGGCGGCATCTTTGGCTACGCAATACCGCATCGACAGTGGTCTCCCAGGGGATCGACTCCATACTTTTCATCACCATCGCCTTTGGCGGACTCTATGCCTGGTCCGCTATCGCCGCCATGGTTGTAAGCCAGTACCTGGTAAAGGTGTTTATCGCCCTGCTCGATACACCCCTATGCTACCTACTTGTGAGGTATTATGAAAACAATGGAAACTATCGAAAACAAGTTCAGGGAACGTGATTACACGGTCACCATGCGGTTCCCCGAATTTACCTGTCTCTGTCCCATGACGTCTCAACCGGATTTCGCCGAGATCGTAATCGAGTACATCCCCTCCGAGAGGCTTGTGGAACTAAAATCTCTCAAATTTTATCTCAATGGATACCGCGATAGGGGAATTTTTCATGAAGAGGCCGTCAACAACATAATGAAGGACTTTGTCGCCGTAGTAAAACCGAAACAGGTCGTAATAACGGGCAATTTCAACGTTCGGGGCGGCATCTACACCACCGTGAAGGTCCGTTACCCCTGACAGACCATACCGAAAAGATACTCATGAAGAAGGTTTAACTCTTTCTTTCCCACAATCCGTCGGCCGTCCCGAGCGAGATTCCGCCGACCCGGACCATGTAAAGTCATTCACCCTCCTGGCAGCTTGCTGACTCACTTGAAAGAATTTCCAGTAAAATATAAGGGGGCGTCAAAAATACGGCCGTCATGCCGGCGCCGTGAGCCGGCGAACACAAAATCCAAGGGGCCTCCAATGCCGGGTAGGCGCCGGGAAAAAGAGAAACAAAGCTCCATGAAACCTGTGACCACGAGAATCAACATCTATGAACCCAAAATAGAAAATGGATTCACGATGACGGAGCTGATAGTCGTAGTGGCACTCTTGGCGGTTGTTGCATCCGTTGCCGTTCCGCAATACAGGATATATATGGAGAAAAGCAGGCTTAACGGGGCGGCAAGGACTGTCATGACCGATCTCATGCACGCTCGGTCTCTCGCAGCAAGCGAAAACGCCGGGATCAAGGTCGTCTTTTCGGGTGGCGGCTATATCGTTGCCCGCCCGGAAAAGGACGATCATGAAACTATAATGACAACACGGCGATTGGACAATGAATACCCCGGCGTAACGATAACCAGCAACCGGGATTTTCTTTTTCGTCCGGACGGAACAGTTCATGCCGCCGGAACGGTATCCCTTCACAACAGAAGAGGTTCCCGCAAGATCGCCGTTTCCATGGCGGGACGTGTCCGCATCCAGTGAGGCAGTCCGATGAAACATCTGAAACAAGAGGCCGGCTTCACCCTTGTCGAGGTTCTCGTAGCCATCTTCCTCCTGGCAACGGCTGTACTGGGCGCGGCGGCTATGACGGCCGCAATTATAACAGGAAACGCTTACAGCGGTAGAGTATCGCAGGCATCCATCCTGGCGCAGGATAAAATGGAAGAACTCATGGGATTACCTTACCAGAAACTTACAAACGAAGAGGAATGCGACGCTGATCTCCACCAGGACATGTTCAGGCGGTGCCGGAAAGTGAATCTCGACGTTCCCGATATGTGGACGGCGACAATAGAGGTTTATGTCTCCTTCCCATGGAAAGGATCTGTAAGGGAGGTTCGCATCGCCGCTATACGGTCGCGGTAGGATCCAGTCATGCGTCGTCGAGTTTTTATGACATCGAAATCGGCAAATCACAAAATGCGAGGGGGGAAAGGTATATCTCTCGTTGAAATCATCGTTGCCCTTGCGGTTGGGCTTGTTCTTTTGGCGTCGCTTTACAGCCTGTTTGCAATGCAGGGGAGATCCTTGAAGATCCAGGAGCAAGTCGCCGAGTTGCACCAAAACACGCGCGCCGGAATAGACATGATGGCACGGGAAATACGCATGGCCGGGTACAACCCCTCGGGATCGGGAAGCAAGGGCATGATAACAGTGGGAAGCGGCGGCATTACCTTCAGTTACTATGACGACGACGGCCTGAAGACAGTCACCTACGATCATGCCTTGAGCCTGGGCAAACCGAGTCTCAGGCGAAAAGTCAACGCGGGAACACCCCAGCCGGTGGTGGAAAATATAGAGAGTCTCCTGCTCGACTACGACGCAGGTTCGGGAGTAGTCACCATAACGCTCACGGGACGAACGGAGCGTCCCGATCCAAACTACACCCATCCCGTCCACGGCGATGGTTATAGGCGGTACACCCTCAAAACAACGGTTGTTTGCCGAAACCTGAAACCCTGACGACAGAGAAGGGAGCGGACAGTGTCACACAGGTCACCCCCCGGAGGACCTTCGAGCGAAAGAGGGATGGTCCTCGTCTCGGCCATTCTCATCCTGACCGTCCTCTTCGTTCTTGGAACGACGGCGATCCTACAGACCTCGACGGACATCAAGACAGCCGCCAATTACAGGGCCGGCAAAGCCGCCTTTTACGCGGCGGAAGCGGGTGTCGCGGAGGCACGGTCAAGGATGCGGTCAGGATCGGTAAACCAAATTATAGACAACGCCCCCCTGGAAGCCGGGTGGGCTGCATTTATCGGCACCGAGGCCGAGGCCGAGGAATTGGGATATGACGGTACCCATCCATTGCATATACTAACGCCGAGTCTTCAGTCGGGCATTGATTACACGGTGCGAATAGAAAAGGAGATTGACGGTTCGGGCAACATCGCAACAAATTCCTCGGGAAGCTTCGTTTACCTGGTGAACAGCCGGGGCAAATGCGGAAAGGCACGCAGGCAAGTCGAAGCCCGGATATCAAGTTTCTCCCCCGTGGATCCCCCGGCGGCGCTATATGTCAAGGCGCCTGCCACCATACAGGGTTCAAATACCTATATCATCGGAGAAGACCGGTGCGGTTTCAACGACAAACCAGGCCTGATGACTCCCATGCACAGGGACACGGTGACCAAAATCGGGAATCCCTTCATCTGCGGCGCGAACGAACCCTGTGGCGGGAGTGAGCCCTGGGATGTCGTCGGCTACGGCGACAACATCGATGTGCAGGCAATGATCGACCGGTTCAAGGGCGAAGCCGATTTTTATTATAACGTCAGCAGCGCGACTCACACCGCAATGGCCTGGGGAGAACCGGAGATGGGTTCCACGCTCAAGCATCCTTCCTACTGCGAGGGAACAAATATAGTCCACTACAACACCAACAACACGGACATCAAGTTGGCGGGAGAAACCAAGGGATGCGGCTTACTCCTGGTGGAGGGCAACCTGGAAATAAACGGAGATTTTTCTTGGAACGGCATGGTGATCGTTTCCGGTTCGGTGATTTGTCTCGGCGGCGGCGATAAGAATGTTACAGGGGCCTTGCTCGTCGGTGGTGAATTCGACGCAGACATAGTGGGCGGAAACACGAACATCATCTACTGCAGCAGCGCCAACAACAAACAAACGGAGAGCCTGCCCTGGCGGGTCCTGAGCTGGAAGGAACATTTCTGAGACCTATGTCGGACCGCGAGATCAAGGCCGCTCCCACCATCCATCGGGGAGCACGCCCTCGTTTTTCTCTTTTACCTCGTCGGTCAACTCGTAAATACGGGCCGATACGCGGCGCAGTTCGTCACGCAAACGGGCCTCGGCTTCGCGGTCGCCGCCGGCAGTAGCCTCGCGCATTCTTTCGGCGAGGGAGTCCACTTCTATCACCATTTTATTCTTTCGATCACGACAGGCCTTTACATCAAGTTTCCCTTCATCCGCCTCCGCCGACGCCGACCCCTCTTCAATCGAGGGGGCTTCGACCTGACCTTGGAGAGATTCGGTGGTCTCTTCAATCCTTTTTATTGCCTGCAACTCGACGCCGACGATCCCCATGGGCACGTTAAACAAGATTTCCGGCCCATCCTTCCAGTAGCGGGGTGTCTCAAAACAGCCTCCGTTCTTGAGATGGATCACATAGCCGCAGTGGCCGGAAATTGAGAAAACCGACAACAATACAGCCGCCGAAACCACCGAGATCATGAAACGCATCATCTGCGCACTCCCCTGAAAAATATACGGATGAGCGGGATCAGTTCGGCGACGCTTCCGGGTCAAGGATCATTGGAGTAATGAATATAAGCAGCTCTCTCTGCTCCTGCTGGACCGATCGGTCCTTGAAAAGCCATCCCAAAACGGGGATATCGGAAAGCCATGGAACTCCTGAACCACTTGTTATCTCTGAACTCTTATAGATACCTCCAATAACGATGGTATCCCCGTCGTTGACGATGACGGTTGATCCGACCCTGTTCGTCACGATAGGCGGGTTTTCCAGGCCCAGTTTTTCCGCCCGTGACCAATCGGCATAGTCGTTGCCCGCGTCGATTACCATGGACAGCTTGCCCTCCACCGTGATCTGAGGAGTTACCGAAAGAGACAAAGCCGCCCGCTTGAATTGTACATCGGGCGTGCTTCCGGCTTCCTCTCTGGAAAAATAGGGAATTTCCTCGCCTTGGCTTATGGTGGCCGTTTTGTTTTCAACCGTGGTGACCTTTGGTGATGAAATAATCTTTCCCTCTCCCTTGGTCTCCATAGCCTTCAATTGGGCGTCGAGGACGTATTTCGACGAAGCTGCGACGATACCCAACGTAGGGGTTGCACCCCGGGCAATCCCGGCGGGAAAGTTAACCGCAATGTTGTCCGCTGTAATGGCATAGGGGGCATCGACTTCCCTGTAGGTCACGTTGTCTCGGTTCGTAAGGGTATATCCTTCGCCCATGAACACTCCAACGTTTCTGCGTCCCCAGGTATCAATGATTCCGGCACCCCACCGGACGCCAAGATCCCTGTCGAAGCTCGTGCTCACCTCGACAATTTTCGCCTCGATTGAAATTTGCCTGACCCTTCCCTCGGCAACGTATCTTTCCAAGCGTTTTTCTTCGGCTTCCCTCATTTTTTCCAAGGGCATTACGGTTATAACCTTGCCCAGCCTGGTCATTCCCAATTCATTTATCTCCATTATTGTTTTCAAGGCCTGGTCCCAGGGAACATTTCTCATGTGGAGCGTTACCTTCTGATTCACGTCGGGACCCGAAACGATGGAATACCCGCTCACTTCGGATATGAGGCGGAACACGCTCTTTATGCGGGCGTCCTGGCAAATGATCGACAGCTTGTCCCCATTGAATTCAGTCGGTTCCTCTTCCTGGATCCTGAGGGCTTCTCCATCGAGATGGGCCTGGAGGAAATCATCCTGATTGAGGCCCCCCGGCGCCGTTTGAACCGCCGGGACGCGTGAACAGCGATCTTGCGAATCAAAGGAAAGAACGACAGAAGATCCGGAGGAGGTCATCCTGTATGTGACTGGTCTCACCAGGTCCATTATCACCTCCAGGCCGGGCCGGACACCACCGCCTGACCGTCTCACGGTGACTCTTCGGATAATAGAGCTTCCATCGACGACATAATGATCCCTGGAACCCTTGGCCGGCTCCGCGCTCTTTGAAGCCAGGACCAGGGTCCTATAGTCCCGTTGCATCAGTTCTATATCCGCAGGCATGACGGAAAACACCAAGTGGACCTCTTCCTTGCCGTTCCCCCGTTGAAACAAGACTTCCCCAAGAACGGGACGTAGCAGCTCTTCCTCGGCGGCCCGGCTGTCAGATTTTTTCCCCGCGGCATCCTCGCCGGCATCGATGACCCTCCTCTGATCCACCGCACAAGCGGCAACGAGAATAACCGCCACCGCAATCAGGCCGCGACGGGTTTTCGCCCGGTTTTTCATAATTCTCCCCCACGCCCTTCTTATTCCATTCTCAAAATCCGCCTTTGTTCTTTCACCCGGCCGTCTATATCCCGCTCCTTTTCAACGATTACGACGTGGTCCTCACCGATCTCCACCACCTTGCCTTCGTTTACACCTACCGCCGTACCCGGGAACAGATCGTAAAATTTCCCCGCTCGGTCTTCAACGACGGCCATCTTCTTTTCAGCGCTCACCACGATCCCGACAAGTCTGATCTCCTGAAGCGCAATTCGTTCGAAAGGTGTTTTGAAAACCCTTCCCTCTTCAAGTTCGGTTCCGCCAACCGCTCCCCCAGGCGATATCTCGTCCTTGGGCGGCAAAATTATGAAGGGAACGAAGGGATCAAACTCGGATGTATAAGATTGTCGGTTCGTGGATGAAGTAGGTTCGGCGTGGGTTACGTGGATAGTTCCGGCTGCAATCGTTACAACCGCCGGCACCGCCAGGAAAAGGAAGATCAACCACGGAGGACAACGTTGCAGGCGACCTCGTCTTTTCCTGCCGATCGAATCACAAGGGCCCGCCATCATTCTCAACCGTCTTATTCATAAACATGTACGTCTTCATGAGACATTCCGCCTCCACTATCACCGGACCGCCTCTATATTCGACGTCCGGGCCGCGTATGGATACATCAGCCACGGTGACAATCCGGTGGGAACGCGCCACCGAATCAAAGAAAGATCGCATGGAGTGATACCTTCCGCGAACGATCATTTTGACGGGAACCTCGGAGTAAAATTCTTGGGAAATCGGCGTCACGGGTTCAAAAAGGATGATGTCCAACCCCTCTACACGTGCGGCTTCGGACAAACCATTGAGAAGTGACGGGATGTCTTTCCGTTCAGGCAGCTTCGCCAACAGGATCTCCAGTTGCTCTTTCAATTCGGCGATCTCCCTTTTGTGCTGCTCGATCTGACGGGCAACCGCCTGCCGCCGGGCGATCTGGACTTCCAGAGTCTCCAGAACCTCCCCGAGGTCCGTCTTCTTCTGAAGCACCGTCCGGAGAAAGAAAAAGTGATAAAAATGAACCAGGAGCAAACACAGACCAACGGCAACAAATACCTTGTACCTGGGGGACAGATTTTTTAAATCGTCGACCCTTATCGCCATGGTTCACCTTATTGTAGATTTGCGTAGATTTTAAAACTTTTCAAATCCATCGACGCGTAAGTGATCCGGCGGCTGAAGGCGAGTTCCACCGAGGCAAAGACGGGTGACGCCTCCATCCGTTCCATCAAGAGGGCGACGGCGCCGTTGTTCCGGGCCGTCCCCTCCAGCCTTAGCATTGACCCCTGTTTCGACACGTGGGCAAACCAAACCTGTCCCTCGGGAACAGCAACCGAAAGTTCCGTCAGAAGGCGATATGCCTCGTCTCGGTTTTTCTCCAGTTCTTCTATTATACGAAGTTTCGTTTCCACCAGGGTTTTGTCCCGGCGGTATTTTTCAATGTCTCCCGTTATCGCCCGCAGCCGTTCCAACTCGGCCTGAGACGCTTTCACTTCCTTTTCCATGGCGGATACCGTCATGGTTACGTATACATGAAACATCCCCACCGAGGCGGCGAACAACAATACCAAGGCAATGGCGGTCGCGATCCGCCGCCGTGTTTTAACCTTGAGCACCTCCTCGCGGTAAGGAATAAGGTTCATTTGTATCATAGGTCTTCCATCCTCCTAAGGGCGAGACCTACGGCTATGGACGAAAACGAGGCCATCTCGTTGAGATATTCCTCTCCGAACTTGCCCCTGTCGTACTTGAGGGATTGAAATGGATTGAACAGTTCCACGTCGCAACGCAAGCGACGTGACAGTTCATAGGCAAGGCCCGGCAACGCCGCTGACCCTCCGCTGAGAAGCGCTTTTTTGATACATATCAGGCCCGCCGAGGAAACATAAAAATCCATGGATCGTTCGATCTCTTCAATGATCGGTTCTGCAAGCGAAAGGGGGGTTACACCCTTGCAAACCTCGTCACCGTGATCGCGGGTATCGAGCTTCATCCTTTCCGCTTCGGAAAAAGAGACCCCCCGTTTTGACTGGATGGCCTCGGTCACCAGATTGCCGCCCATCAGAATGTTCCTGATAAAGAGCGACCTGTCGCCCCTGACGATATGCAGATTGGTGACGTCGGCCCCCACGTGAACGAGGGCGATCACGTCTTCATCACCAAAATCATAGTTTTCTTCGTAGGCCCTCTCCAGGGCGAATACGTCCACGTCCATCAGGACAAGGCGGAGACCGGCGCTTTCAAAAACCCGCTGATACTTCGACACGATCTCCTTTTTCGCCGCAGCGATGATCACGTCGATTTTTTCCCTGTTGTGGTCATTTGTACCGAGTATGTGAATGTCGAAATAGACGTTCTCCAACAGATCGCCGGGAAGGTATTCATCCGCCTCATCGAGAATTAACCGGCGGATTTCCTCTTCGCTCATGTCCGGGATGGCTATCTTGTTGATATATACGGCAAAACCGGAAAGGGCCGTCCCTGCCGGCTTTGTCGACGTCCCCGATTCCTCCACGAGTCTCTTGATCGCATTTATAACGGCGCCGCCGTCGCTTATCAGTCCCCTCTCGAAAGCGCCCCTTTCGAGAGGAACCATTGAGCACCCGGCCAACTTGCAACCATCCGGTTCCCGCTGGATTTCAACGAGCTTCAGAGAACTGGAGCCGATATCGACACCGATCATGTTTTTCTTTTTCGAAAGCAATCCGGTCATCGCAACATACCCCAGGGAAAAACCGAAAACTATCTCTCATGGAAGCGGTAAACCGTTTCATCCTCCCTGATCATGCCCAGTTCCCTCCTGGCCAATTCTTCCAGGTATTCAAGATCATTTCTGAGGAGAAGGATTTCTTCCCGAAGCAGCTCGTTTTCCGCGACCAAGCGGCGGTTTTCCATCCTCAGTGATTGCAAGGTTTCCCTGCTTTCACGGAATTCCACCAGCCCCCCGTCCCCAAAGAGGATAATCAACAATATCGCCATAACGACAAGGATGATCAACCTGCCGATCTTCATGACCCCCAGCCTCGAAACCGGCTTTCCGCAACCGATTTTTACGATCGAAAGCCCGATTTACAATAAATCGCCCTTTCGGTTTTAACCGGCATTACATCAGCCAACCAATCCTCAAGGACATCAGCCGGACGGAAGCAAACTCTGCGGTTCGCCAAGCAAGAACTCGCCCCTTTCAATCCACTCCTTGAGAAGGTGACAAATTTCCCGAGCCTTGTGATAACTTGACATGGGAGCGGTATCTATCTTTTTTCCGTTCAGTTCTATGGTTCCGCTCCGCAATTGTTTGTAGGTCACCTCGCCGATGCTTTGCGCGGGACCGCTGGGATAATCGACACCATAATCATAGACCTGAACGCGGATATCCTCATCCTTGACGGCGGTCGCCCTTGCGATTTCCTCGTTTAAGAGGGGAATTGGAATGCCGATTCCCACGTACAGAGAAACACCGTACCCAAGTATGCTGGCCCCCACAAGCCAACGGGGACTCATTTTTTTCAAGTCGCCGATGACCGCAAGGGTCCCCGCCCCCTCCCGGGGCACACCGTTTTCCGACCTCAGGACATTTGTCTTGTGCTGTGTCCCGTGCCACGCCACGAAACCCCTGGCACCCCCGATGAAAATGGACGTTCCAACCCCTATTGTCCTGAAATAGGGATCATTGAGCAAGGGACTCAACTGGCCCGAGGTGGAATAGGTGGCATTGGCCATGTGGGGCCTTAGAATACCCATATAGGTGTAAATGGTTCGATCAGACATGTTCACGGCGCAGTTGTAATTCTGGTAGGCATTGCGCGGATTGAAGAGAATGGCGTCCCTCAGATCTCGGATGGTTATGCTCTTTTCGAACTTGCGCGCAGGGTAACAGTCCGTCCCGTATCCTTCTACGTGAAGTTTTACAACCTTTTCCGACACGAGGTCTTCTATTACGTGGCCGCCGCCGTAATTGAATTCCCCCGGGTGAATGCTGTTGAGGGGATCACCTTCCACCACCGCCGTCGCTCCCAGGTAGCAATCCACCGCGGCGAGACCACCATAAGCCGGAACGTTGTTGAGCCATACCCTTGTGGCCTTGATTTTCGGTGAGGGATGGCCGAAATTGAGGAAGACACCGGACGAACACATGATACCGAAGGTCCCCGTCGTCACCACGTCTACCTTGCGGGTAGCCTCTTCGGCTCCCTCGCGCTCGACGATGTCGATGATTTCTTCCGCCGTCACCACCACGGCGGTACCTTCCCTGATTTTCTCGTTAATCTCTTGGTAGGTTTTGGACACCTTGAATTTATTCATGGATATCCTTTCAATATTCTTTCAAATTACGGAAAAAATATAACAGCAAAGGGAAAAAGGCAAGTTTTCGCAGGATTCAGTGTGTGTCCGATGAATGATTTTACGGCCCAGGGGAAGATCAAGGCCCCGTGTATCCGAAGCCCCCTTCACCGCGCGCGGTTGTTTCCAGGTCGTCCCTTTCCTGCCACATTACGCGGCACACCCGGCTCACAACCATCTGGGCCACGCGGTCGCCCCGCTTTATCCTGAATGGTTCTTGACCGAGATTTATCATGACAAGACCTATCTCTCCGCGGTAATCGGCATCTATGGTGCCCGGGGCGTTAAGGAGCGTCACGCCGTGGTTCAGCGCCAAACCGCTGCGAGGTCTTATCTGGGCCTCACAGCCGGGCGGCAGTGCCACGGCGATTCCCGTCGGTACAAGCTTTCGTTCCCCGGGAAGAAGAACCTCTTCCGAGGCGACGGCGGCGAAAAGATCCATCCCCGCCGCATCATCGGACATGTAGCGGGGAAGGGGAATGTCTTTTCCGGCGTCGATTCTCTTTACAGGCAGGTTGATCGAATCTTCGATGAAAAATTGCCGTTTCCTCATTGCCCGCCGCTCTCCTCCAGGGCGTCTTTTCGGCTCAGGCGAATCTTTCCGTTCTTGTCGATGTCGATAACCTTTACGGGCACCACGTCGCCTTCCTTCAGGATGTCAGTGACCCTCGTAACCCTCCGGTTTTCGAGTTGGGATATGTGTACCAAGCCGTCGAGCCCCGGCAATATCTCTACGAAGGCCCCGAAATCGACTATCCGCTTGACCGTTCCCATGTATATTTTCCCGACTTCCGCTTCCTCGGTGAGGGCTTTTATCATGGCGATGGCCCTCTCGGTGGCCCCCGCTTCGCTCGAAGCGATTTCCACGGTTCCATCATCCTCGACATCTATGGAACATCCCGTTTCACTTATAATCTGGCGGATATTGATTCCTCCCTTGCCTATGACATCCCTGATCCGTTCGGGATTGATTTTAATCGTGGTGATTCTCGGCGCATACCGTGACATTTCGGAACGGGGTTCGGATATGGTTTCACACATTATTGAAAGTATGTGAAGTCGACCCTCCCTGGCCTGTAAAAGCGCCTTCCGCAGGATCTCTTCCGATATCCCGTCTATCTTGATGTCCATCTGCACGGCCGTTACGCCTTCCCTGGTGCCGCAAACCTTGAAGTCCATGTCCCCGGCGTGATCCTCATCTCCCAGGATATCGGACAGCACCTTCACCGCCTCCCCCTCCTTCAACAGGCCCATCGCTATGCCCGCCACCATGGTCTTGATGGGAATGCCGCCGTCGAGAAGCGCCAGGCTTCCTCCGCAAACCGTTGCCATCGAAGAGGAACCGTTGGACGAGAGAATCTCCGAGACAACCCGTATGGTGTAAGGGAAATCGTCGTTGGAAGGCATGACGGGCACCAACGCCCTGCGGGCCAGCACACCGTGCCCGATTTCCCGTCGCCCGGGACCTCTCAGAAACTTCACCTCTCCGACGCAGTAGGGAGGAAAGTTGTAATGCAACATGAAAGTGCGCAGCTCTTCTCCGCTGATGTAATCGAGACGCTGTTCGTCAGCCGAGGTCCCCAGGGTCATGATGACAAGTGCCTGGGTTTCTCCGCGGCTGAAAATGGCAGAACCGTGTGTCCGTGGCAATACACCCACTTCACAGGATATCGGCCTTATGTCTTCGGGTAAACGTCCGTCGATTCTAACGTTTTCGCCTAGGATCATACTGCGGACGGCGGTTTTTTCCAGGTTCTCCAGGACCTCTCCCACCTGGAACGTCAATGCGGGCTCATCGGCGGCGATCTCGTCGATGACTTCCCTGCGGATGGTTCGGAGTTCCTCGTGACGGCCTTTTTTCTCCTTTATGCGGTAAGCCGCCGCGATGCGAGCCTCGGCCCGTTCCTTGATCGCTTTCACAAGGTCTTCGCTTATTTCGGCAACCTCCACGACCTGTTTTTCTTTGCCCACCGCATCGCGCAGCTTATCCTGAATATCTATTACCGGTCGCAACTCGGCCAGACCGAAACTTATGGCATCAACCAGCGAATCTTCATCGACTTCGTTCGATCCTCCTTCCACCATGACGAGGTTGATATCGTACTCTTCGTCTCCCTTGTCGCGAAGAACCTTTCTGCCGACCAGGAAGATATCCATGTCGCTCGCGTCGAGTTCGTCCATCTTCGGGTTGCAGATCAACCTGCCGTCGACCCTTGCCACCCGGACACCCGCGATAGGTCCGTTGAAGGGAATGTCCGACATGACGAGCGCCGCCGAGGTGCCCAACATCGCCGCCACATCCGGACCATTATCGCTGTCATATGAAAGAACTGTCGCAATTATCTGCGTTTCATTTCCCCATCCCTTGGGAAAAAGCGGTCTGATGGAACGGTCTATGAAACGGGAGGTGAGTGTTTCCTTCTCATTTGGTCTACCTTCACGCTTGAAAAAACCTCCGGGGATTTTCCCCGCGGCGGAGGTCATTTCCTGGTAGTCCACAGTAAGGGGAAGAAAGTCGATCCCCTCTCTCTTTGTGTCCTGGGCGACGGCGGTGACGAGAACCACCGTGTCTCCGTAACGGACATAGGCGGCACCGTTGGCCTGGGCCGCCACGTAATTTGTTGTTATAGAAATTTCCCTGCCGGCGAATTCCGTAGCGAACACTCTGCTCATTTATTCAATTCCTCCTTGCGATTGTAACGATCATCGCCTCAAGCCAAGACGCTGGACTATGTCGCGGTATCGTTCTATTTCCGTCTTTTTGAGGTAATCCAACAACCGCCGTCTCTTGCCGACGAGCTTTAAAAGTCCCCGTCGCGAGTGATGATCCTTTTTGTGTTTTTTGAAGTGCTCCGTCAAGTACTCGATACGTGCGCTGATCAGCGCGATCTGAACCTCCGGAGAACCCGTATCATTGTCATGCTTCTTGAAAGTCTCTATAATTTCCCTTTTTCTCGTTTCGTCCAACACCGCCTTTGCTCCTCTCTTCGCATATCTTTCAGTAGTGTTTTTTTACCCCTTGAAGACCCGGACAAGCCTGAAGATCTGTTCCCTTTCCGTCGCCGACGAAAGCTCGTCTGTCCTCAACAACGCGCGTGCCACCGCAACCATGTCCTTGTCACCGGCGACCAACCGCACCAGCTCTTCCCGTTCAAACAGGGGAAGGTCATTGTCTTTGAAGTGGCCCCACTCCGGCTGATATCCTTCCCGAATCTTTCGGGCCACATCGGGGGGAACGGAAATCGTCTTCAGGTTTCCCAGGACTTCCAGCAAAGGGATGATCCTTTCTTTTACAAACGCCCTCCCTTCCCTCCGCGACAAGTATGTGAGGGGGAGGGCGTCTTCTTCCCCGAAAGCCCCGCTTCGCGTTCGTCTTAGATCAGCCAGTGTCGCCCCGCATCCCAGTCGGTCTCCCATGTCGTCACACAGCACCCGGATATAGGTACCCTTGGAGCAAGAAACTCGAAAGGTGACGTAGGGATGCGAAATGGATTCCATCCTGATGTTGTAAATGATAACCTCCTTTTTCGGCGTGTCGATTGGAACTCCTTCCCTCACCCATCGATGACGGGGACGTCCCCTGTACTTAGCCGCCGAGTACGGCGGAACCCCCTGGACTATCCGCCCTTGGAAGCCTTCGATCACAGACTGAAGGTCCTCCACGGTGAGCGATTCGGGGTCTCTTTCCTCGATTACGCGCCCCGTGATATCCTGGGTGTCCGTTTTTACACCCAAGAGCATGGTGGCCAGGTACTCCTTGTCTTCCTCTGTCAGAAAACCCGCGACTTTCGTCGCCTCGTTGAGGCAGAGGGGAAGCACGCCCGTCGCAATGGGGTCCAGGGTTCCAGTGTGGCCGATCTTTCTGATTCCCAGCGCTTTACGCACTTCCCGAATGACATCGAAGGAGGTTATTCCCGCGGGTTTATCGACAACTATAACACCATCCATGGTGGACAAACTTTCTTCAAAACACCGCTCGGCGGCTCCTTGAATCATGATATATCACCTGTCCTTTCAAGAATTTCCACCGCCGCGATTCGCACTCGTTCCCTGATTTCCGCGAGATCACCCCGCGCCCTGCAGGCTGAAGCGTTAAGATGCCCGCCTCCCCCGAACTTTTTCGCCAATCGCTCCACATCCACCGAGCCCTTGGATCGGAGACTTATCTTATAGGTCCCGTCTGGCATTTCGTAGTAAAAAACGGCGATCAAAACTCCCTCGACAGAGCGGGCCGCGTCAATAAGGCCTTCCGTATGTTCAGACAGGGCGCCCGCCTCTACCAACATATCCTGTGTCACGACTATGGAAGCCATCCTACCCTCCAGCTCCAAGGTCATGGTCTCCAGGGCCAGCGCGAGGAGCTTCAGAGCGGGCAGCGGTTTCGATTCATACACCTGCTCCGATATCTTCCACGGCTCAACCCCCGCCTCCACGAGCCTCGCTGCAAGGATAAAAGTATCCCGTGTAGTGTTGGAATAGCGAAACGATCCTGTGTCCGTCACCACGGCCGTGTAAAGGTTGACGGCGATTTCCTTCGTCATGGTGATGCCCAGCTTGTCGAAGAGTCTTACCAATATTTCTCCCGTGGAACTCGCTTTCCTGTCGATCAGTGAAAGAGGCGTGTCCCCGTCGTTTGAAAGGTGATGATCGATAACAATCATGGTGCCTATTGATTTCAGCATTTCCGCCTCGTCTCCCACCCGCGACAACTCGCTGCAATCCAACAACACCACTGTGTCGAAGGCATCCGTGAAATCGAGATTATGAACGATGCGGTCTGAACCGGGGAGAAAACCGTAAACAGAGGGAATCTTGTCTCGGCAATAGGCTGTTACCTCTTTGCCCAGCAACCGCAGGGCGTGATAGAAAGCCAGCAGCGATCCCAGGGCGTCGCCGTCAGGCCGTACGTGTGACGCCAATAAAATTGACCGGGCACCCCTTATGGCGTCAGCTATTCCGTCCGGCATCCCCGGGGTCCTCCCTCTTATGAATATCCGCCAGCAGGCGCTCGATCCTATCCCCCCGCTCAAAGGAGGGATCGAAAAAAAATTCCAGTTTAGGTATGTACCTCAACTTCAGTGTCTTGCCCATTTCGCGCCTGAAAAATCCGGAGGCCCGCCTGAAACCCTCTTCGGTTTCCTCGCTGTATCCCGACTCTCCAAGGCGCACGAAGTAGACGCGCGCCAGACGGAGATCGTCGGTAACCTTTACATCGGTAATGGTGGTGTTGGCTATTCGAGGGTCTCCGATATCACGAACCATCATCCTGGAGAGTTCCTCCTTTATGAGGTCCCCTACCCTGTCAGCCCTTCTATGACTCATCAAATTTTCCTTCTCGGAGAAAGGCGTCGGCGCTCAATTCAGGCAAATTCAACATTTCCTTTCTCGCGTCAATAATGTCGGCCAACCGTAGATCGTCCACGCACTTCATTACGGCGTTCATGGTGGAATCGATGTGGCTCCTTTCATTTCCGACCACGGCGAACCCAAGGGTCGATCGTTTCCAATTATCGTTTTCCCCCACTTCTGCAAGGGAGACATTAAAGGTTTTCCGGACATGGCTGATAATCCGCTTAACCACGGTCCGTTTTTCTTTCAGCGACCGGCACTCGGGAATAAAAATCTTGATCATGCCTGTGCCGACAACCACCGGAAACCACCTCAACCGCTCGTTTTGCCGAGGGTCCGCTCCACCGAGCGCTTCGTATAGGCTTCCACCACATCGCCTATCTTGATGTCGTCGAAACCCTCTATGCCGATTCCACATTCGAATCCCGCACTAACTTCCCGAACGTCATCCTTGAATCGCTTTAAAGAAAGAAACTTTCCGTCGTGAACGACTATACCGTTTCGAATTACACGCAGATTCGAAGTTCTGCTCAGCTTACCGTCGATTACATAACTTCCGGCCACGACACCCACTTTGGGAATCCTGAACAACTCTCGAACCTCCGCGGCACCTTCACGAACTTCTTCGTAGACGGGTTCGAGCAGCCCTTCCATGGCGTCCTTCACTTCGGCGATGGCCTCGTAAATGATATCATAGTACTTCAGCTCCACACCTTCTCGCTCCGCGAGTTCTATTATCCGACTGTCCGGCCTGACCCGGAAACCGATGACAACGGCCTCCGATGCGGATGCCAGCATCACATCGCTTTCAGTAATGGCTCCCACTGAGGCGTGTGTAATAGACAGCTTTATTTCTTCGGTACTTAGTTTCTGCAAGGCCTCGGAAAGTGCCTCGATCGAACCGAGAACATCGGCCTTGAGAATGACTCGGAGTTCCTTCGCACCCTCTTTTATCCGCTTATAGAGCTGTTCCAGCGTCACCTTCGACGATGCGGAAAGTTTTTTCTCCCTTTCTTTCCGCGCCCGGTACTCGCCGATGCTTCGTGCCTTCCTCTCATCCTCCACGCAGACGAAATCCACGCCTACCCGGGGAACGCTCGAAAAACCAATAACTTCAACAGGCATTGAAGGTCCGGCAGCCTCGACTCTACGACCCTGGTCATCAATCATGGCCCGGACTTTGCCGTACTCGGTCTTGGACACAAAGGCATCCCCCTCGCGAAGGGTTCCTTCTTTGATGAGAATGGTCGCCACCGGCCCTCTGCCCCTGTCGAGCTTGCTTTCAATGATCACACCCCGGGCGGGCCTGTCGGGGTCGGCCTTGAGTTCGAGCATGTCAGCCTGAAGCAAAATCAATTCAAGGAGATCCTCTATTCCTATATTCTTTTTCGCGGATACCTCGGCGTAGATAGTATCTCCGCCCCATTCCTCCGGAATGAGACCTTGATTCGAAAGCTGCTGCTTGATTCTATCCGGATCAGCGCCGGGTTTATCGATTTTGTTCACCGCCACGATAATGGGCACTCCCGCCGCACGGGAATGGTTTATGGCCTCGATGGTTTGATCCATGACGCCGTCGTCTGCGGCCACCACCAGGACCACTATATCGGTGACCTTGGCGCCCCGGGCGCGCATGGTTGTGAAGGCCTCGTGCCCCGGCGTATCAAGAAATACGATGTCCCTGTCATTTACGCGAACGTGTGAGGCGCCGATCGCCTGGGTTATACCTCCCGTTTCGTCTTCTATGACGTTCGTTTTCCTGATCACGTCGAGCAGCGACGTTTTCCCGTGGTCTACGTGCCCCATAACGGTAACCACCGGCGCCCTCGGGCGGAGGTTTTCCGACGACGTTTTCACGCCGGGGATCACTTCCTCGTATTCCAGCCCCACCGTTTCAACCTGGTAACCAAATTCTTCGGCCACCAAACTTGCCACATCACTATCGATGGACTGGTTGATAGTAACCATCATTCCCAGGGAAATGAGTTTCGAGATGACCTCGTTGGCCTTGACGCCCATTTTTTTAGCGAGATCTCCCACCTTTATGGCCTCTTCAATCTTGACACGACGCTTGATTGCCTTGGGCGTGGTGATTTCAGTTTTCTTCGGAGCCACTACAACCTGCTGTTTCCTGGACTCCCTCCAAACAGGGGTTACGCTCTCGGGATCACGTTCCCTTCTGGTCTTTCGTTCTTTCCGCTCCGCGAGCTGCTTGACAAAGGCCTTCTTGCGCGCAGGCGATTCTTCAACGGGTATAGGTACGGGACGCTTGCGCTTTTTCGCCTTTTCAGACGACTCACCTTCCGGGGAAACCCCCTCCTTCTCTTTTTCTTCCTCGGCGGAACGTGTCGGAGGGAGAATCTCTCCGGCCTCCTCTTGAATCGGCTGCCTTTGTTTTTCTTCCTTCTCCTTCTGCCCGGTCTCTTCCTCCGGTTTGGAGACTTTTTCTTCTTTAGCGATCGACTCCTTTTTCTCTGCCGCTGGCTGTTCCGGTTCCTTTTCCGCAGCTTTCTCCTTTTTTCGAGTCTCCTCGGGAACAGCCTCCGCTTCGGCCGCTCCTTCTCTTCGCGCCTCCGCAGGCGATTCCTTCTTTTCGCTTGGCCTCGCCCTTTCCTCGGACTTCGCTCCCTCCGCGACCTCTTCTTTTGGCGTTTCTTCCGCCCGCCTCGCCTCTTCGGGCGGTGGGGCAGGTTCTTCGCGAACAGGCCGCCGCCGGATAACCGTTGATTTTACCCTTTTTTCCTCGACCTTGCCGGTATCGCTCAGCGCCAACTCCCTTCGCGCCCGTTCAACGTCGCTTTCGTCAAGCGTGCTGGAGTGGGATTTCACGGCGATGCCTATTTTTTCCAGGCGGGCGATGAGCTCCTTTGCGTCAAGTGAAAGCTCCCTTGCCAGTTCGTACACGCGCGTCTTAGCCATTATAGAAACTCCCGGTTCAAACCGTGTCCAGCAGAAGCCGAATATACCGAAGGACGATCATCCCTTAGGTTCTTCGGAAAGTTCCTCACTGTTTTCTTCATTGGACACTTTTTCGACATCCTCTGTCGATTCTGCTGTCGGATTATTATTTGCCGCCTCGGCATCCTGTTCCGTTTCGTCGGATTCATCAATCTCCGCGGCCGCGGCGACCCAAGCAGCGGCGGTATTTTCATCGCTCCTCACCGCCGCCGCCATCACTGTAGGATTCGCCGAAACCACCATGGAGATGGTCTTGAAACCCTGGTTGAATAAAACCTCCGCGGATGCGGCGTCCACCCCGGGGATTCTTTGAAGGGCCTTGATGGCGGCTTCTTTTTGCGCATCCACTGACGAAGTACTTTTCACGTCTATTCTCCACCCAGTCAGGCGGGCCGCCAGGCGGACATTCTGCCCGTTCTTTCCGATGGCTAGAGAAAGTTGGTCGTCCGGCACGATCACTTCTATCGCTTGTTCTTCTTCGTCAATAAACACCTTGTCGACCTTTGCCGGCGACAAGGCGCTGCACACGTAGGAAACGGGGTTTTCCGAATAGGGAACTATATCAATCTTTTCACCCCGCAGTTCCTGGACAACGCCTTGTACCCGGGATCCCCTCATCCCCACGCAGGCTCCCACCGGATCGATATCACGGTCCTTTGACCTTACGGCGATTTTCGTCCGGAAGCCCGGCTCGCGGGCCACGTTGACGATCTCGATAAAACCTTCCGATATTTCGGGCACTTCCAGCTCAAAGAGACTCTTTATAAAGGCCGGATGGGTCCTCGAAAGAATGATCTGGGGCCCCTTTGAAATGCGCCTCACGTCGAGAATGTACGCCCTTACCCGCTCCCCGCGCCTGAAGGTTTCTCTCGGAATCTGTTCCGAATGGGGAATAACACCCTCCGCCCTTCCGAGATTAACCACTATGTTGCCGCCTTCGAATCGCTGGACCGAACCGCTGGCGAGATTGCCTTTCCGATCTTTGAACTCTTCATAGATTATGTCCCTTTCGGCATCCTTTACCTTCTGAATAATAATCTGTTTAGCCGCCTGGACGCCGATGCGCCCGAAGGTGTTCGTTTCTATCTTCATACCGAGACTGTCGCCCAGTTCGGCATCCTCGTCCAGTGTTTCACGGGCTTCCGCCAGCGATATCTGTAAGTCGGGGTTCACCACCTCGTTGACCACGGTTTTAAACTGGAATACTTCGACCTCACCTATCTCTTCGTTGAATGCGGTTTCCAGGTCGAGATCCTGTCCCAGTTTCTTTTTCGCCGCCGTGAGTACCGCCGTCTCCAAGGCATCGACAATGATCGACCGATCAATGCCCTTTTCCTTTCCTATCTGCTCAATAAGCCGACTCAGATCCGGTCCCATTGGATTTCCTCCACGTCACCATTCATACTGAAGGTTCGCCCTGTCCACCATCCGCCGGGGAATGTGGTAGTGCTTCCCATCGATGTCAACAACTATCGTTTTTTCACCATTTTCATCAATATAATCCACAAGGCGCCCTCGAAAATTTTTTCTTCCCTCGATGCTCTCATGGATCCGTATCTTTATGACTTTACCCCGGTAGGCCATAAAGTCCTTGTCTCGGGCAAGGGGCCGGTCCAGTCCCGGCGAAGACACTTCCAGGTCGTAGGAACCGGGAGGCACGTCATGAACCGCGAGAATGTCGCCCACCTCATCGCTGATGCGGACGCAATCATCGATCGTGACACCCTCCCCGCCGTCGATATATATCCTCACGAGCCATCGGGATCGACCCCTCATGCACTCCACATCCACGATCTCGAAAGCCGCCGATTCGACGGCCGGCTCGACGAGCATCCTTATGACATCCCTGTAACTTTCGTTTTTCATGAACTCTATAACCGTAAATGAAAAAAGTGGGCGGGGCCCACTTTCATTCAAGTGAATTACTATGCGGAATTCCTAGCACAAAAGAAGGGCTGTTGCAATGAAAAAATGGAGCGGGCGATGGGACTCGAACCCACGACGTCCAGCTTGGGAAGCTGACATTCTACCACTGAATTACGCCCGCCTGAGATTACGGTCGCTCCTCCGAAAAGGTAATTTAAATGAAAGGTGGTTTTTGTCAAGCTATTTCGCCGAAAATCGAATCAGCCTATTTTCTCAGGCGCCGCTTGACCGAAAGGGCGTGGGCGTCGAGGCCTTCCAGTTCCGCGAAGCGGGCCGCGGAAGACCCTATTTTTTCCAGGGAGCGCGAGGTAAAGGCCACGAGGCTCATGCGCTTAACGAAGTCATATACGCCAAGTGGCGACGAAAAACGGGCGGTCCCCGCCGTTGGCAGGATGTGATTGGGACCGGCGACGTAGTCTCCCACGGCCTCCGGCGTGTGACATCCCATGAAGACGGCCGAGGCGTTTTCGATTTTCCCGAGAAGCGCCCTGGGTTCGGCAACCATCAGTTCCAGGTGTTCGGGCGCAAAGCGGTTGGCGATGGCCACGGCCTCGCCCAAGTCGGACGTAATGACCACCCTTCCGTAGCGCTCCAGGGAGGCCGCGGCTATCGATTTCCGCGGCAACTCGCCCAGTTGTCTCGAAACCTCGTCGATAACCCTGTCGGCAAGGGCCTCGTCGGGCGTTATCAGTATCGACGATGCCAGTTCGTCGTGTTCCGCCTGCGAAAGCAGGTCGGCGGCCGCGAATTCAGGGGGAGCCGAAGAATCTGCAATGACAAGGATTTCGCTGGGACCGGCTATCATGTCTATTCCCACTGTTC
>JAHDRK010000006.1 GCA_018433345.1 Syntrophobacterales bacterium
ATGAGCCGCTCCTTTATCATCGCCCACATGACACGGGTCATTTCATCACCGTCCATTTCCACTATGGGCGTTGCAACGCTGATTTTCTTCATTGATTCCTTTTCTCCAAGTATGAAGATCTCTGTGACCATATATTCTGCCGAGACATTTTCGGGGTGTCGCAAGTATGAGTGCGTTTTTATCTTCCCGCCCGTTGCCTTTCCCGCACCAGGTTCAAGGCGCCGCCGGCGAGCAGGATCATCCGCTCCCGTTCCGAAAGCATGAATTTCACTGGGATATCTCTGTTCCGCGTTGCGTTGTGAAGGACTAGATACTCTTTTCCTTCATCGACGAGGCTTCTTATTCCCCGAACCTCGATCGTGTCCCCGCTTTCGATAGAGTCATAGTCTGATTCGTCGGCGAATATCGCCGGCAGGATGCCGAAGTTCACCAGGTTTGCCGCGTGAATACGTTCGATGGATTTGGCGATCACCACCCGAATCCCCAGGTACATGGGGCACATTGCCGCGTGTTCCCTCGACGACCCCTGGCCGTATGAAAGTCCCGCCACGATGATTCCATGCCTGCCCAGGTCCCTGGCGGTCCTTGCCCGCTCGGGAAAGCCCGGATCGAGCGGTTCGAAGACGAAATCGGCGTAGCGGGCGATATTGGACCGATACTTCATGCGCTGACCGGCGGGCATGATGTGGTCCGTGGTCACCATGTCGCCCACCTTGATGATCACGGAACCGGCAAGGTCTTCGGGCCAGGGGGATCCCGCCGGCGGGTCGCCGATGTTTGGGCCGCGACGGATTGAAAGAGATGTGGCGGTTTCAAGGTCCGCGGGATCTATGATCATGCCGTCGTCGACGGGAAACCTCTTGGGCATTGCCACGGCCGGGGCGGTTGTGTAAAGATCGCGGGGGTCTGTTATGACGCCCGTGATTGCCGACGCAGCCGCTGTTTCGCAACTCACCAGGTATACCTCGGCGTCGACCGTTCCCGACCTGCCCTTGAAGTTGCGGTTGGACGTGCGCAGGGAACGTGCCCCGGATGCCGGGCTTTTGCTGTTTCCGATGCAGAATCCGCAGGCGCATTCGTCGATACGTGCCCCGGAAGCCACCAGGTCGGCCAGGTATCCGTCGTGGGCCAGTTTTGCCAGTACTTGCCTCGATCCAGGGGCCACGATAAGACTCACCCTTTCGTGGATCGTCTTCCCCTTGAGGATGGACGCCGCCGTGGCGATATCCCGGTAGGACCCGTTGGTGCAGCTGCCTATGCAGACTTGGTCGACGGCGAGCCCCTTAAGCTCTCGAACCGGTTCGACGTTACCGGGGCTGTGCGGCGCCGCCGCCAACGGTTCGAGGGATGAAAGGTCAATGGTCACCACCCTTTCGTATTCCGCTTCGGGATCGGCGGATAGCTCCACCCAGTCATCCACCCTTCCCTGCGATCGAAGGAAGTCTCTCGTTACCACGTCGCTGGGAAAAAGGGAGGTGGTGACCCCGCACTCTGCTCCCATGTTGGTTATGGTGCCCCGTTGGGGAACGGAAAGGCCGGCGACACCCTCGCCGAAATATTCGAACACTAAACCCACGTTGCCCTTCGTGGAAAAAAGGCGGAGCACTTCCAGGATCACGTCCTTGGCCGCGACCCGGGGAGGGAGCTTGCCCATCAGTCGTATGCCGATGACCCGGGGGGTGGCAAGGTAAAATGGTTCACCGCCCATGGCCAGTGCCACGTCCAGTCCGCCCGCTCCCACGGCGAACATTCCCAGGGCGCCGCCGGTGGGTGTGTGGCTGTCCGAACCGAGAAGTGTCTTCCCCGGCGCGCCGAACCGCTCCAGGTGGACCTGGTGGCAGATGCCGTTTCCCGCCCTCGAAAGCCGTATGCCGTATTTTCGAGCCACGTCCTGGAGATAGCGGTGGTCGTCGGCGTTTTCGAAACCCACCTGCACGGTGTTGTGGTCAATATAGCTGACGGAAAGTTTCGTCCTGGCCCTCGAAAGCCCCAGTGCTTCGAACTGGAGGTGTGCCATCGTTCCCGTTGCGTCTTGGGTAAGGGTCTGGTCGATCCTGATTCCCACTTCATTGCCCGGCGCAAGTTTTCCTTCAACGAGGTGGGCATGGAGAATCTTTTCCGTCATTGTCCCGGCCATCCATCAAAGCTCCTGCTTGCAAAAATGAACGTAAAATAGTACCTCAAATTCCCTTATTATTCAATCTCAATTCCGGCTCAATTCCGGCGAATTTTCGCCATTCGAGAAAATCATGGTTCCTATGATTCCTTGTCGCGGTCATTGACCGGATTACAAGGTTTTTGGATGAAGGCGGGTCGGGAGTGGTTGTCCCTTGACCTTGTGGACCCGACCTGCGTGGGACACTTTTTGTGGGGGTGGGTATGAAAAGGATCAGCACGACATCGAGCTATTACCGCCATCGGCCGGTGGATCTGCTCACCGAGTACACCATCTGCGAGTCCTTTTCCAGTGAGGTGTCTCCCTATATGACGGTACTGGAAGAACCCCGGTCTTACGGCGCTCTTTTGGGACAGTTTCTTCGGGAACGCGGGATTCTTGTACCTGGGATGAGAATATGCGAAGCGGGAGGCGGCTACGGAAGCCTCATGAGGGGGATGCTTGAAGACTGGGGCGACATGGTGGACGGGGTTGTCATGGTCGACCTGTCCCCCTACATGCTGAAACGGCAGAAAGAGGTTCTGTCCCGTTGGTCTGGGAAGTTGTCATTTATCAACGGAGATGTGTTGGAGGTGCTTCCAGGGCTGTCCGGCATAGACCTGGTCATCGTGAACGAAGTTATGGGAGATCTCCCGACGTGGGTGGGTCTCGATCCGGCCGATCTTCCCGGCGAGGTCGCTCAACTGATTGAAAGATACGGACTCCACATTCCACCGGAAGGGCCTTTCAATTTCAACCTTGGCGCGGTACGGCTTGTAGAGTCATTAAGCATGAAAAGAGGGATGACGTTTTTTCTCTCGGAGCATTCAAGTGATCCCATATTCGCCGAAGACATGTCTTATCTCGGTCGTCGACTCAACGGCGACGGTTACCCTCGTGAAATCATCCTTCATGGACACTCGGAATTCACCATTCGGTTTTCACACCTGGATGCCGTGGCCCGTGCCCATGAAAGGGAAACAGCCGGCGGACCTCTAACGGAGATTGTGGGGATAACCGATTCGCCGCGGAACAGGGCTGTTTTTATCGGCCGCATGACAAGCTCGGACGAGCAGGAAATACTTTACGAGCTTCTGGATCATATACGGGAATACCGGTGGATGCTTGTCCGATAGACCTTTTTATTAGATTTTGTCATCGGTTGCATTGCTTTTACCGCGAAAAGATATTTCCTTCTCCCTTTTAGGGGAGGGTGTTGACCTCGTCTTCGATCACGGGTAGAAGATAGGGTGATATCCGATCAGCAAGTTGCAGCCGACCGGTAAAAAGAGTAGGGGAGACACGACATGCTCTACATAATTATCCGATGGCTTATTCTCACGATGGCGGTTCTTTCCGCCGCCTACGTTCTCGACGGGGTGCAGGTCAGGAGTTTCTGGACCGCCTTTTTCACCGCGGCGGCCCTGGGTTTCATGAACACCTTTTTTCGTCCCATTCTTCTGATACTCACTCTGCCCATCAACGTGCTTACACTAGGGCTTTTTACCTTCATCATAAATGCCCTCCTGATTATGATGGCATCGGGAGTGGTCCCCGGTTTCGACGTGGTCGGGTTCTGGACGGCCATATTGGCCGCTCTCATCATAAGTATCGTAAACTGGATCCTTCAGGCTTTTCTCTATGAAAGCGCGGATAAACTCTTTTACAAGTTTGTTCGACGTCAGCGGTCTGAAGACTACATTGATCTCGAAAAAAAATCCGGAGATCGGTGGGAGTGATGAACCTGACACCAGCGATGAAGCAGTACATGGAGATCAAGGAACAGTACCCAGACTGCATCATTTTTTTCCGCATGGGTGATTTTTACGAGATGTTTTTTGAAGACGCCGAGATCGCTTCGAAGGTCCTGGAGATCACCCTTACATCGCGAAACAAGAATCAAGCGGACAGTATCCCCCTTTGCGGCATTCCTTATCACGCCTCGTCGAGTTACCTTGCACGGTTGATAGAGGCGGGGTTCAAGGTGGCCCTCTGCGAACAGGTGGAGGATCCGAAACAGGCCAAGGGAGTTGTTAAACGTGAGGTAGTCCGAGTGGTTACACCGGGATTGGTCATGAACGCCGAAAGTCTCCCGGACCGGGAAAATAATTTTCTTGCCTCTTGGTGCGAGGCTGACGGGCGTTACGGACTGGCATTCGTTGATCTGTCCACTGGGGAATTTAACGTCACAGAAATGGATGACCGTGAGACCTTCGTCAACGAGATTGCGGGGATCGATTTTCGTGAAGCTCTTGTCAGCGGCCATAATGGGAAAGATCCCCTTCTCACGTCCGCCGAAGGGTCGGCAAAGCAATGCCTGTTCACCCGTCTCGATGAGGGGGCATTTGAATATGAAAGGGCTCGAGAACTTCTCTTGGAGCATTTCCCCGACGATGCTGCCTCCGGCATCACTTTCGAGGACAAGCGGGCGATGACTCGCGCCGCCGGCGCGATTCTCCGCTACATCAAGGAAACGCAGAAAGAAGGGCTCTCGCACATCAACCGCCTCTCCTGGTACCATCCCCGTAATTTTCTTGTTCTCGACGAGTCGGCACGCAGGAACCTCGAGTTGTTCGGCACCATCCAGGACAACCGAAAGGAAGGGTCGCTCATTGATGTGTTGGACAAGACGGCCACAGCGATGGGAGGGCGTCGCCTGCGCCGATGGATGACCTACCCGCTTCTGTCCCCCGACAGGATCAGGGAGAGACTTGCTGCCGTAAGCGAGCTGAAAGACGATCAACTGCGCCGGGCCGGTCTGCAAAGACTGCTGTCCGACGTCTACGACCTGGAGCGGCTTGGGGGGCGTGTGGCCATGGGTGTCGCCAACGCCCGCGATCTGGTGGCCTTGGGTAAATCCCTGGCTGCGGTGCCTGCCCTGAAGAAACTGATCGGAAACAGCGAGTCATCACTGTTGCTTCGTATCTCCGATTCAATGGACGAACTTGCCGACGTGACGGATTTGGTGAAGCGTGCCATTGTAGACGATCCTCCCGTCACGATACGCGACGGATACATGATCCGCCGTGGATACGACGGGGAGCTCGACGAGTTGATTTCGCTCTCCGTGGATGGGAAGCGCTGGATTGCCTCCATGGAACAGGAGGAACGGGTAAAGACAGGTATCGGGAGCCTCAAGGTCGGCTACAATTCCGTTTTCGGGTACTACATAGAGGTTACGAAGGCCAACTCCCACCTGGTGCCGGATGACTATGTGCGCAAGCAGACCCTCGTCAACGCGGAGCGCTACATAAACGAGAAATTGAAGCGATACGAGGAGAAGGTTCTGACGGCCGAAGAAAAGCGCAA
>JAHDRK010000066.1 GCA_018433345.1 Syntrophobacterales bacterium
CGCTTTCGCGTCTCAGCGTCAGTATAGGGCCAGAAAGCCGCCTTCGCCACAGGTGTTCCTCCTGATATCTGCGAATTTCACCTCTACACCAGGAATTCCACTTTCCTCTCCCTTACTCTAGCCACGCAGTTTCAAATGCACTTCCCAGGTTGAGCCCGGGACTTTCACATCTGACATACGCGGCCGCCTACACGCTCTTTACGCCCAATGATTCCGAACAACGCTTGCACCCTCCGTATTACCGCGGCTGCTGGCACGGAGTTAGCCGGTGCTTCCTCTGATGGTACCGTCAAATCCGGAAGCTGTTAACTTCCGAACATTTCTTTCCATCTGACAGAGCTTTACGATCCGAAGACCTTCCTCACTCACGCGGCGTTGCTGCGTCAGGGTTTCCCCCATTGCGCAAGATTCCTCACTGCTGCCTCCCGTAGGAGTCTGGACCGTGTCTCAGTTCCAGTGTGGCTGGCCATCCTCTCAGACCAGCTAACCATCGTCGCCTTGGTAGGCCATTGCCCCACCAACCAGCTAATGGTACGCGGACTCATCCTCCAGCGACAGCTTCCATGGAGAGGCCGTCTTTGACTGAAACGCCGAAGCGATTCAGTGTTATCCGGTATTAGCCCACCTTTCGGAGGGTTATCCCTGTCTGAAGGGTAGATTATCCACGCGCTACTCACCCGTGCGCCACTTTACTCATTTCCCGAAGGAAACTTTCTCGTCCGACTTGCATGTGTTAGGCACGCCGCCAGCGTTAGTTCTGAGCCAGGATCAAACTCTCAAGTTTAAATCCTTGGGAATTTGAATCCCTTTTGAATCAAATAAAAGACCCGTAAGCTAGCTGTCCCACTATTCAATTTTTAAAGAGCCTCTAAACTCAAAACGAGTTTAATATTTACTCAAAAAAATGGTTCCTGTCAAGAGCTATCTTTGCTGCTTTCTGAGGCGTCGGTACTTTTTTTCAGCGCCCCGCCCCGCGGAAAGTTAAAATTTATACGCTTGTTGATTCGGATAGTCAAGCATAATTTTTTCAAAAAAGGCAGGGTAAAAGGTACCGATATTAAAGGCGATATGGGGAAGATCGGTTTGTCGGAGCAAAAATCGTCTTTTTCGAAATGAATGGGAAGGCTTCGTTTTCTCTTTACGTGACCCTGGATATTACATAGACTTCCCTCCTTTATTTCATTCATCGATCACCCGCCTTGCAAGGAATTGTAGTTGACGTGCATTCATAGTTAAAATACACTACAAATCTTTTGAAGGGAATAATGGATGAACGGTTTCGATGACATACGGCGAAGTGTCACGGGCATCGCGGGAGAAACGCTCCTCTTGTTCGAAAGGGCGCTTTCCATAGACCACCTTCCCGTGACGGGCCTCAAGGAATGGCGGGAAATAGTGAACGCCATGACCGGACGGCTGGAGGATGAAATTCTCCGTGTCGCCGTCGTCGGAGCCATAAAATCCGGTAAAAGCACCCTCGTGAATGCCTTGGTGGGAGCGGATTATCTTCGGAGGGGCGCGGGGGTGATAACATCCATCATCACCAGGGTCCGAAGGGATACCGAGCTCGAGGCCACACTGATCCTGAAGGGATGGGATGAAATAAACGAAGAAATAAGGCGCGCGCTGGTTCTTTTCCCATCTTTCGACGGTTCATCCGATAGCGCTTCTTTCGATATACGCAACGCCGACCACAGGAAGAAGCTCGAGACGGCCCTGGCGCACTTGGGCGGCAAGCAGGTTCTGGTAAGCGAAACCCTCGACGAGAAAGCCGCACTTCTCTCGGCCTATGTAAAGGGTTTCGACAGGGTAAAGGATATCTTGGATTCCGGTTCGCCGATATACAGGCTCGAAGGTGAACACAGGTTCGGCCTTCACCGCGATTTTGCGGGGGACGACTCCATGGCCGTGTATCTCAAGGACCTCCTGCTGAAGGTTCCCTCCAGGGGGATTTTGAATGACAGTACCGAGATAGCCGACTGCCAAGGGGTCGACTCTATCAACCCTCGCCACCTGGCCATGATCCAGGAATATCTGGTAAAGACAAATCTCATCATATACGTGATAAGCAGCAGGACGGGCGTGCGGCGGGCGGACATGGGGTTTCTTTCTCTCATACGGCAGATGGGTTTCTCCGACTCGATTCTCTTCGTTGTGAACGTGGACATACAGGAACATGAAGGTATCTCCGATCTCCAGGGGATACTGGAACGGGTAAAGAAAGAGCTGTCGATCGTGGTGGAGAATCCTGACGTATACGCCTTTTCTTCCCTTTACTGGCTCTTTGAATCTTTAGAAAAAGGTCTCGGCGAAAAGGACAAGGCTCGCTTGGAGCAATGGAGGTCAGACAGGGAACTGGCGGCGTTTTCCGAAGAAGAAAGGCGGCGTTTTTGCAAATTCCTGGAGCGGGGATTCGGCAATGATCGATACATACTGCTGATTGAAAATCACCTTGAACGCCTGGAACGTTCCATGGAAAGCCTGCGGGAATGGATAGCTTTCAGTGAAAAAATTCTCACGGGAAGCGTTAAGGAGGCCCACGAAACACTGGAAGCCGTTCGGCTCATGCAGAAACAGTTGGAAGGCCGGAAGCAGGCCATACTCGATTCCTTGGAAGGGCGCTCCGCCAAGGTAAAAAAAGAGTTGGCCAAGGACGTGGACAGTTTTCTCGATCCCCATTACGGAGAGCTTTCGGCTGATATACTGGATTTCATCGAACACTATTCCGTCGATCTCAGAAGGACGGTCAAAGGAATGGAGGAACTGGGATTTTCTAAACTCCTTTACAACCTTTTCCACGAATTCCGGTCTGATTTGGAAAAACATCTGGCGGAACAGGTCAACCCTCGGCTTGTTTCTTTCATAAGACAGGAAGAGAAAAAGGCGGAGGAAATGTTCCTTTCCATCGCCGGATCGTACGTTTCGATGGTAAGGGATGCCTACGCGCATCACGCCACGATTCTCGAAAAGTCGGGCATAGAGACCGAGGAATTTGCCGCTGTCCGTGAAGAGATCTTCAATATCGAAAATTTCAGCAGGATGTCCCCGATTTCCATGCCCTCTTTTCTCTCGACGCTTCAGTTCGGGGCCGATATCAGGATAGAGTCGATTCTCAAGCTCGGCGTGTACCGTGGAATGAAACTGTTAAGAAGGCTGTTGAAACGGCCGGCCCGCGGTGATGATTCGAACCGGGACGTGATACTCGCTCTTGCCAACGCCCTCCGTCGTATCAAGAAAGAAACGCGACAGTCGCTGGTGTCTTCCATTAACGGATACAAGGAAAATCTGAAGTACCAGTACTTTTATCCCTTTGTGGACGCCATGGTTCGCGAGATATTCGAGGTTACGGTGGCTCGGTTCAGAGTCATTTCGGGAGACATGAACAACCTTGAAAAACTCGCCGAAGGCGCCCAGGCGGAGAAAGACCGAACCGTGGAGATCCTGAGGGAGCTCGCCGCCCAATCCACACGAATACAGGAGCGAATCTATGCGCTGGGGCAGTCTGTAAAATTATGAAACTCCTCTTCATCCGCCTGCCCGGTAACTCCCACGGAAGTCACCGTTATA
>JAHDRK010000030.1 GCA_018433345.1 Syntrophobacterales bacterium
GGAACCGTGCCTGTGAAATGTCTCTTTGTCCTTCGCACACAGCCCCTCTGATGTTGAATGTGTTAGAGCTTCGGTTTTAAAATGAAAAAGGCGTTAGCTGAGAACCCGCCGCCAACACCTTTGACAATCGAAATCTATGGGGATCTGTATTGCGGAACTTGATCCGCCTTGAATCTTAATCTTGTGGTCAAGACGCGTAGACACTGACCTTTTTCCGGGTTTTGTCTTTCCGTTCGAAGGTGACCACGCCGTCTATCTTGGCGTAAATTGTATAATCTTTACCCATGCCCACGTTGACGCCCGGATGAATCTTCGTCCCCACTTGACGAACTATTATGGAGCCCGCGCTCACTCGTTGTCCTCCGAATGCCTTGATACCCCGTCGCTGGGACTGGCTGTCCCGACCGTTTCTGGTGCTTCCTTGGCCTTTTTTATGTGCCATTGCCTGTTCCTCCGTTGTCTATCCGGCAATTTCCGCTATTTTCACGCGCGTCAAAGGTTGACGGTGGCCGATCTTTCTACGAGAGCCCTTTCGCCTTTTCATTTTGAAAACGGTTGTCTTTGGCCCCTTTTTTTGCTCTACAATTGTTCCGGTTACCGTGGCACCTTTCACCAAGGGATCTCCTATCCTGACCGTGTCTTCGTCACGGACCAGTAATACCTGGTCAAAGGTAACCGCATCCCCCGGATTCCCAAGGATTTTTTCGAATTCGTGAGTTTCTCCGACGGCAACCTGGTACTGCTTGCCTCCCGTTTTTATGACTGCGTACATGTTGACTGCCTTTTCAATTATTTTTTTGCCATCTTTTTGCGATTCCCGCAAGGAGAACCCCGCCGGAATCACTACCTAGCCGGAACCTCTATCCTATATCATAACAACCGAAGAAATAGCTTTTTTACTTGAAGAAAATGAAAAAATCAACCTCTTTTTGCACAATTCGGTCACGACATGAAGTATGTGGAGTAACTGGGTTTTTACGGCGGATCTTTTGATGCCCGCCTGATTCGAGCCTCATTTCTTGCAAGACCGATGGAAAGATCATTCGCTTGATGAAGGAAAACAATTGTTGTGATATTTCTGAACCACAATCTTGGATGATGATTGGTGCCTGAGATGACAACGTTATTGATTATAGTCGGCCTGGCAATGATGGTTCTTGCCGTTGTGGGGAGCATCGTTCCCGTAATACCCGGCCCACCCCTTGCTTTCGCCTCACTGCTGGTACTTTCCTTCGCGAAGGGCTGGGAACCCTTCAGCTTGGAATTTCTCATCATCACGGGCGCCCTTGCCGCCCTTATTTCCGTCATGGATTACCTCTTGCCAGCCGAGGGGGCGCGCCGTTATGGCGCTTCCAAGTTCGGCGTCGCCGGAGCCGTTGTGGGTATTATAGGCGGATTTCTGGTCATGCCTCCTCTCGGCATTGTGATAGGGGCACTGTTGGGAGCCGTTGCCGGCGAGCTGGCGGCTGACAAAAGCGGCCACGAAGCACTCCGTGCCGGATGGGGAGTGTTTATGGGCTTCATGGTAGGAGCGGGGATTCGCTTGGCATTTTGCCTTGCCATGCTGTTCTTTTACGTCATAGCCCTTTTCTGAGATGTTCCGGGCAAGTCGAGAAGGAGGATTCGGTTTTGCTTTGTTGTAAAGGGGACCGGTCTTCAGCCTCGGTATATGATTTCCGGATCGTTCGTTTCTGTGTGTTGCCCCAGGTACGCATGGGGGCGGCGTATGATGGGCGCGTTCTGTTGTCACTCGGGCAGGATTGCCGCAACACGGGCCGGGCCGGCGCTGCCGCCTTTTATTTTCAAAGGAAAACAGGCGATCTTGAAACCGAAAGGAGGCAAGCGATCCAGGTTGACAAGTCGTTCCATGTGGCAGTAAGGGAGACCGGCCTGGTGGGCTTCCCAGAAAATACCTCGCCTCTGCTTGGCGATCGCCTCTTCGGCCTGGATGTTAAGAGGACGATCCCAACTCCAGGCATCGATTCCCGTCACACGTATTCCCTGCTCGAAGAGCCACCGGGTCGCCTCGGCGGTCACACCGCAACCACGGTAGATATAATCCCAATCGTTGAGGTACCTGTCCCGTCCAGTTCGGATGAGCACTATGTCAAGCGTTTTAAGCGTATACCCGATCCGTGCCAGTTCCCGCCGCAGGTCCTCTTCGGTCACTGCATCCCCGTCCCTCTTTGACGTCATGTCCAAAACGATCCCGTCGGAAAAAAACCACTCCAGCGGCAGTTCGTCTATGGTCTGCGCCCTACGCCCCCCTATCCGGCTGTTGTAATGCCAAGGCGCGTCCACATGGGTCGTCGTGTGGGTATTCAAGTATGTTATTGTTTCCGTAGCCCATCCCTCTCCGTTCCGAAGCAGATCGGGGGGAATCTTGAACATTGTTTGGATCTGAGCCGCTCCCCGGGCGTGGTCATGGTAAGAGATATCCACTCTCTGATATTCCGGCGATCCTTCGAAAGAAGATGCGATCGTGGCCGATAGGTCTATGACGGGCATGGGATATTTCCTTTTTTTCCTTTCAAAACCATTATGATATGAAGGGTTTGAACGAACGTAAATGTCTAAGTCTAAATTGATACTGCATTAATAAAGTGATGTCAAAAAAGAAAGACTATACGGTTGCCCGTTTTTTAATTTTCGTTTTGTTACGTAATGGAATAACGTCATTCCACGTTTCGTTCAATCCTTTGAACAGTTTGTTGAAGGGTATCGGTCAAGGGGGGGTTATTTCATCTAGTATCGCCGGGTGTCTATATATAAATTACAAGTAATATCGGTATGTTAATATTATTA
>JAHDRK010000110.1 GCA_018433345.1 Syntrophobacterales bacterium
AAACGGTGGCGCCGCGGGGGCGTGACGGCAAGACCCTTAGCGGCATTAAGGTGGACGAATTTACAAACCTGGTGCGTGAAAAAGTGGAGCAGTTCCGCTGAAGGTCCGGCATAGGATTTGGTTTTTACTGCGTTAAGACTTTAAGAGTGGTTATCGTTTATAGGTTCTTCAAATAATTATCGGTCGAGGAGGTGGCCCATAGCTAAAGATTCGCGAATCAACAGCGAGATCACGGCGGACGAAGTCCGTGTCATCGGGAAAGACGGCGAACAACTCGGTATTATGAAACTGGACGACGCACTGGCTCGTGCCGAAGATGAGGGTTTGGACCTAGTCGAGGTCGCTCCCACGGCTTCGCCGCCTGTCTGCCGGATAATGAATTTCGGCAAGTTCAAGTATCAGCAAAGCAAGAAGCTTCACCAGGCCAGGAAAAGCCAGTCCACCGTGCAGGTTAAGGAGATTCGCCTGAGACCGAAGACGGATCAGCATGATTTACAGGTCAAAATCAAGCATCTCCGGCGTTTTCTCCAACAGAACAACAAGGTCAAGATCACCGTTCTCTTCAGGGGACGTGAGATAGTATACGCCGGCCACGGGGAGGAGACGCTGAAGGCCATCGCCGAAGAGGTAAGCGATCTTGGGGTCGTCGACCAGATGCCCCGGCTCGAGGGACGGCGGATGGTCATGGTCGTTTCACCGAAAAAATGAGGCCGCCGGGAAACAGTGCAAAATCCCCGGGCTGAGTGAGGATTTATCAAGAAGCGCCTGAGAAAGACATCCGTCGCGCCGCGGATGTCGGGCATTATTGTATGCCGGGGTGTAAAGTTTTAATAGAAATGGAAGAGGACAGGATATGCCAAAGATAAAGACCCATCGAGGGGCGGCAAAGAGATTCAGCTTGACGGCAACGGGACGGGTGAAACGCGGCAAGGCCTATGCCAGTCACATTCTCACCAAGAAGAGCCGAAAAAGGAAACGAAACTTGAGAAAAGGGCTGGTGCTCAACAAGCGTGACGAAGCACGGATCAAACGCTTGATCCCTTATCTCTGATAGTAGGGGGGATGGTCCCCTCGGCGGGAAGCATATGAAGAACGGAAATGGAGTGACATACAATGTCTAGAGTCAAAACAAGCGTCGCTTCGCGGAAGCGTAGAAAAAAAGTTCTCAAGCTCGCAAAGGGCTATTTCGGAGCGAGGGGCAGGCTCTATCGGATTGCCAAGGAGTCGGTGAATCGAGCGCAGGCCTTTGCTTATCGTGACCGAAAAGTGAGGAAGCGCGATTTCAGGAAGCTCTGGATTGCGCGGATAAACGCTGCAGCCCGCATGCATGGCATTTCTTACAGTCGATTCATGGGAGGCATGAGGGAAAGCGGTATCGAACTCGACAGGAAGGTTCTCGCCCACCTCGCCGTTCACGACGCAGCCGCTTTCGAGCAGATCGTGCGGAGGGTCAAAGGTGAAGCAAGGACATGAAAGATGCCCTGGAAAATCTTGAGAGAGAAGCCCTATCGGAGATAGAGGCGGCGACCTCCAAGGAAGAACTTTTCGATATTCGAACCCGGTACCTCGGTCGGAAAGGCCTGCTCACGGGGGTTCTTCGAAAGCTCAAAGAGGTTCCACCGGACGAACGCCCCATCCTGGGAGAACGTTCGAACAGAGCGAAAGAACTGATAGCCCGCAAAATAGACGAGGCCTTGGAGCTCTGTGAAGCGCAGAGCAGGAGCGAGCGCCTGAAAAGTGGGGCGCTGGATGTGACCCTCCCAGGTAGGTCGATCCGTCGCGGTTCCCTTCATCCCATAACACAAACCATGATGGAGATCTGTTCGATTTTTTTCGACCTGGGTTTTTCCATTGAAGAAGGTCCCGAGGTGGAACTCGATTACTATAATTTCGAGGCCCTCAATATTCCCAAGGATCATCCGGCCCGGGACATGCAGGATACCTTTTACATCGATGATGAAAAGGTTTTGAGAACACACACATCGCCGGTTCAGGTCAGAACCATGGAGAAACAGCGTCCTCCGGTGCGGATCCTCTCGCCCGGGAAGGTGTACCGGCCTGATTCCGACGTTTCACACACGCCGATGTTCCACCAGGTGGAAGGACTACTGGTGGACAGGTCCATCACCTTTGCCGACTTGAAGGGCACATTGGAATACTTCCTCCACAACATGTTCGGTTCCGACCGATCGATACGTTTCCGACCCAGTTTCTTTCCATTTACCGAACCGAGCGCCGAGGTCGATATCCGCTGTGTCATTTGCGGCGGTGAAGGATGCCGTGTATGTGGTAACGGGGGCTGGCTGGAGATACTCGGATGCGGCATGGTGGATCCGGCGGTCTTTCAGAATGTGGGCTACGACCCCGAGGAATTTACGGGGTTCGCCTTCGGTCTCGGTGTTGAGCGAATCGCCATGCTCAAATACGGTATATCGGATATTCGATTGTTCTTTGAGAATGATCGAAGATTCCTTTCCCAATTCTAGGCATAAAAAAAGGTGCGGCTATCATGTTGGTCAGTCTGAAGTGGTTGCGGGATTACGTTGATTGTTCCCTGGATCCCCGGGAACTGGCCGAAAAATTAACCATGGCGGGCCTGGAGGTTGAGTCGGTGAATCCGGGAGGGCCGGATTTCTCGGGTGTGGTGGTGGCCCGTATCGAATCCCTCAAACCCCATCCCAATGCGGACAAGCTTTCTCTCTGCGAGGTCGGTACCGGTGATAGAACCTACCGGGTGGTTTGCGGTGCATCGAACATAAAGGTGGGAGACTTGGTTCCATTGGCAACCGTCGGCGCCGCGATTCCGGGGGGGTACACTATCAGACATTCGACGATCAGGGGAGAGGCCTCGGAAGGGATGCTCTGTTCGGAGGAAGAACTGAAAATCGGAGATGATGATTCAGGAATCATGATCCTTGACCCATCCCTGCCTCTCGGCGAGGATTTGCGGAAGGCCCTCGATCTTGAAGACACCGTCCTTGACGTGGCGGTCACCCCGAACCGCCCCGATTGCCTGAGCATCCTCGGCATCGCCAGGGAGGTGGCGGTAATTACAGGATCAAGACTGCACTATCCGGAAACGGTTTGCCCGGAAAGAGGAGATCCCATAGAAAGTCAAACCTCGGTGGAAATCCTGAGTCCCCATCTCTGTCCCAGGTACACCGCACGTCTTATAAAAAATGTCCGTGTCCGTCCATCGCCCTTATGGCTCAGGGTTCGCCTGGAAGCGGTGGGTTTACGGGCGATCAATAATGTCGTTGACGTTACAAATTTTGTCATGATGGAGTTGGGGCAGCCGTTGCATGCCTTTGACTTCGCCTTTCTTGAGGAAGGGCGGATTGTCGTCAGGGGCGCGGAGGAGGGAGAGGAGTTTCGGTCCCTGGACGAAAAGACACGGCTTCTCAAGAAAGACATGCTTGTCATATGTGACGGCGTGAAGCCTGTGGCCATAGCGGGCATCATGGGGGGGTTGAATTCGGAAGTTCGTGAAGAAACGGATACGATCCTGCTCGAAAGCGCATACTTCGATCCCGCGTCCATCAGGAAGACTGCCCGGATACTTGGGATGAGCACCGACGCAGCTTTTCGCTTCGAACGGGGCGTCGATCCGGAAGGAGTCACAAGGGCGCTGGACAGGGCGGCCATGCTGATGGCCGAACTGTCGGACGGTGACGTCGCGCCGGGTATCATCGATGAATATCCTCAACCTCTGGAAGTTCCCGGACCCATTCGTCTCCGTTCGGCCAGGGCGGCCGATATTATAGGCATTTCCCTGGAACCGTTCCGCGTTAAAAAGATCCTGCTGGATCTCGAGATGGTGGTGGAAGAGTCGAAAGAGGGCGAGTTCGTCGTTACGCCTCCCAGTTTCAGGGGCGATCTAACGCGGGAAATAGATCTTATTGAAGAAATCGCCCGTGTTAACGGTTATGACGAGATACCCCCTACACTTCCTTTCCTTACCCCTCCCTCGAGAAGAGATGAAAAGGCGGAGCGAGTGGACGACCTCATCCGGGACGTGTTCCTGGGGCTCGGATACCTGGAGGTAATAAACTATAGCTTCACGTCGCCCGATTCCGGACATAAGCTGGGCTTCCCCGAGGATCACGAATCGTGGCGTTTTGTGAGAATAGCCAATCCCCTCACGGAAGACAGCTCCGTTCTGAGAACCAACCTCGTCTACGGACTGCTCGAGTCGATGGGCAGAAATATTAATGTGGGAAATACGGATCTCAAATTTTTTGAAATGGGCAACATTTTCTTACATGTAAACGAGGATAAACTGCCTTGGGAAAGGTATCGCATCGCCGGGCTGCTCACCGGTGCACGATACGACAGAAGCTGGCATTACAAGGACATGCTTTCTGATTTCTATGACATAAAGGGATGCTTGGAGACCCTTTTCGCAACCCTGGGCATTGAGCGGCCCCGTTTTGTTCCGACTCAGGGTGTCCCTTTTCTCCATCCGGGAAGGGCGGCGGAAATATTTCTCGGCGACAAACCGGCGGGCGTAATGGGGGAAGTCCATCCAGACGTTCTTGCCGGAATGGATATTCATCAAGCGGCCTTCGTTTTTGAACTGGACAGAGATTCCCTCTTGGAAGTGGCTCTTTTGTCGAGGACATTTCACGAGATCCCGCGCTTTCCGGCGATCAACCGCGACGTGGCTTTCCTGGTGGAGAATGATGTAAAGGCGGGAGATATCATCGCCCTTTGCCGAAGCGAGGAGGAAGAATTGCTTGAAAAGGTTGATGTATTTGATGTATACTCTGGACCCAGTATTCCGGCGGGAATGAAAAGTCTGGCCTTGAGATTCACCTATCGGTCGGCGGCAAAAACCCTGGCGGATCATGAAATAAACGAAACGCATCAGCGGGTCGTTCAGAGGATAGTGGAAGCCACAGGCGCAAAAATCAGGGGTGCAATTTAAAGGGCAGCCTCCTTGAGGAGCCTTCTGGAGGAGGGACGGAGAATGACGAAAGCCGATATCATACAGATCGTTCACAATCAGCTTGGTTTTTCAAAAAGGGACTCCGCGAGAATTGTCGAGTCAGTCTTTGATATCATGAAGGATACCCTTGCCCGGGGCGAAAAGATCAAGATATCCGGATTCGGAAACTTCGTGGTAAACGAAAAACGGCCCCGGAAGGGCAGGAACCCCCAAACAGGCGAAACTATTGAAATATCGAGAAGACGGGTCCTTACATTCAAGCCGAGCCAAGTTCTAAGAAACTCCCTGAATAAATAGTTGCCGCCTCGGGCCGGGCAAAACAAGCTTAAGCGGGAGAGGATTTTGAACGGTGATCGCAGCGATTCCCGATAAGGTCTACTTTCGAATCGGTGAGGTGGGCAGGATTCTCGGCGTTGAGCCTTATGTTATCCGGTACTGGGAATCGGAATTTAAGTCAGTGCGGCCTGCCCGGACCCGCTCGTCGCAGCGCCTCTACCGAAAAAAGGACATCGAAGAACTTCTAAAAATCAAAACCCTCCTTTACGATGAAAGATTCACCATAGCGGGCGCAAAGAAACGACTTTACGGCGGAAGTTCGGATCAATCAGAGGGGCATGGCGGGAGAGACGCCTTCTTCCGGGAATTGTTGGGGGATATTAAAAAAGAACTTCTTGCCATAAGGAACATTCTGGGCTGAAATATCCGGAAGCGTGCCCCATAAACTAAATAACCCGGTTATGGCGATATTTTCGCTTCCACCGGGTTTTTCAACGACCCCTGGAGTGGTGCGAAAGCCATTCTTCGATCCGGCCGCGGCAGGTTGCCTGTGGTTTATTCCTTCGCCGCCTCCGGGGTGTGTCGATGTGCCTTATTCCCTTATTTTTTGCGTTTCGAGGCCTTAATGGGGTTGATCCTCTGTTCCATCGCCTTGATCTCCGCTTTACTGTGCGTTGCTCCCGAACATCTTCCGTAAGACCACTTGGCGGCGGGATCGGGAAAAATCAAACAATAGACGATCCCTGAGTATTCAACCGTTTTCCCGCATCCATTGCATAGATCCGTGATGGGGTGACAGGAGCCCCCGTTGAACGAGCATCCTTTCTTGCTCATGAACACACATTCCATTCCTGATTTTACTGTTTCACAAATCATTTGTACCGTTACCTTCCTTTGTCTTTTTCAAAGATAAAAAAGCCGGTCCGTCGAGTTTGCGCGCTGCGCGGTTTCGATCCGCCGTGCACCGGTACCCCGCCGGCCGGTTCTTCAACGGCGCGCGAAGTAACAAAAAATCAAGGTTCTGTCAACAGAAAAAACGAAATTGGAAAGGGAAGACAACGAGGGAAGACAAAGAGGCGATCTCGCCATAAGTGGGAGAAATTTCGGGGCTTAAAAATTGACTTCACCCGGCAATAATGCTAGGTATTTGCAGGTTTTCCCGGCCGACGGGTTTTTGCTGGAGTCATGAAAGAGGACGAATCACGAAA
>JAHDRK010000095.1 GCA_018433345.1 Syntrophobacterales bacterium
AGGGGATATCGGATGTACCAAAGATTGCTTTCCTCGGTTTCGTATTCCACCTCGAGATCGCTTATCGCCGTGTGACACCTGGGGCACCAATTAACGATATAGTCGCCCTGGTAAATGAGACCGTCCTTGTAAAGCATGACGAAGACCTCGCGAACGGCCCTCGTCAATCCTTCGTCCATGGTAAACCGTTCCCGTGACCAGTCACAGGAACAACCAAGCTTCTGAAGTTGGTTTAGAATTATGCCTCCATATTTTTCGCGCCATTTCCAAACCCGCTCGATGAAGGCCTCCCTCCCGATTTCGTGGCGCGAAATCCCCTCCTTCGCAAGCTCCTGCTCCACCACGTTTTGTGTGGCGATCCCCGCGTGATCGGTTCCCGGCATCCAGAGCGCGTTGTACCCCTGCATACGCTTGAAACGGATTACTATATCCTGTAACGTATTGTTCAGGGCGTGCCCCATGTGGAGCATCCCGGTTACGTTGGGCGGAGGTATAACAATTGAAAAAGGAGGCTTGTCGCTGATGTCTTCCGCCCGAAACAAACCCTCTTCCATCCAATACTTGTACCAACGAGATTCAACGTGCGCCGGTTCGTAAGATATGGTCAGCTCTTCTTTTTTCATGATCCTTCCCTGTTTATTAAAACGTTTTGTCTTTGGCGTGTGCCTGTCCTCGGGCCATATCCGAAAACATCGAGACTTTTTAAAAACCGATCAGCAAAACGTCCTTGAGGTTTTTTACGACCAGCAGGGCCTCAGCTCCCGATACCGGAGAATAGGGTGCCAACCTGCTCGATGTAAACCATTCGTCGGGCATGATGCCGCGCCCGACGGCCGTCTTGATGGCGTCGTAGTTTGAATGAGGAAAATCCGCCGTCTCCGTTGGTTCAAGAAGATCGCCGTACCTCTCGGCAAGCAGCTTATCGCCGCTTACCCGCACCATGATATCGTAAACAACGACAGCCAGGGCCAGCCGGGTTACAAGATCATCGGGATGAAATGTTCCGTCCGGATACGGCTCTAATCCTGCAACGTTCATATCGACAACGACCTCTATTTCCCTTTTATGGGGATGATACTCGACATCTAAAAGGTGGGATTCCTTTTTCAATGAAGCATTGTAGATACCGAGACCATGATACAGTTCATCCAGTTTCAACTGGTCAACCAATATCAATGCAAGTTGGCTTCGGGTCACTCTGTCGACCAGGGCGATCTCCTCGATACGATGATTCGCCGGTTCGGCCTCAAGTATCATTTGGATCCGTTTCCACTCCCTGTCGGCCTGCTCAAGGTATTCATCGTTCAAATCGAGAACCTTTATAAAAAGGCGACCCGCTTCATCGAATTCATGGTTCATCATTCGCGCCAGACCCATGCAGTAATGCGCCGCCGAGAAACGGGGCGAGATGGTGACGGCGCGCCTGTACTCTTCTTCGGCCAGTTCAATCCAGTTTTCCGGCCTACGGGTCATTGCATATAATTGAATTTTCAAGGTGTGCACGTAAAGTCTCTCCGTTGAGCTGCGCGCAAAGCGTTCCGCGAGCTCCATGTGTTCCACGGCTGCCTCAAAGTCCCCTTTTTGTGATTTAACGATAGACATTCCGGCGTTAGCCAAAGCGGATTCACAATTGAGTTGAAGGGCAAGTGAAAATTCACGTTCCGCATCATCGAATTTTTCCTGCCTTGCGAGGATGATACCTGTGTAGGTGTGATGTTCGGAGGTATCGAGAAAACGCATGGCCGTCCGCTCAGTGGCGGCGCACGCCGTCAGGGTGAAAGACGAAAGTATAACCAGCAGGATCGGCCGTAAGATGCCGTGCCAATGAAGACCCCTGCTCTTTTTGAATGAAAACATAAAGTATTCCTTTAACATTTCGCAGATCTTCTTGACCTGTCAGCGGCCGAAGGTACTGCAATTCGAAGCGCCGTCAAACTCTTTTTCGGTTGCATGTTTGATTATCTTCAAGACCCCGCAAAGTCAAGAAGTTTCAATGTTTCTCGTATACAGAATCGCCCCTTACGCGCTTTCCGATCATGACGATTTATCATGGACCGATGTAAGAAAGGTCTCGACCATCTCGAAAATCTCCGTTCTGTCTTCCGGCTTGAACCATCTAATGCTCCCATCGCGTTTGAACCACGTGATCTGGCGCTTCGCGTATTTTCTCGTATCCCGTTTCAGACGGCGCAATGCCTCTTCAAGACCAATCTTGTCATCTATATGATCGATGATGTGACGATAGCAAAATGCCTGCATGGAAGCGCTCGAAGGATTATAGCCCTTATGAATGAGGTTTTTCGTTTCTTGGACCAACCCCTTCTCGTTCATGACCTCGACCCGTTCATTTATGGTTTTGAAAAGGTCTTCGCGGTCCATAGAGAGCCCTATTTTAAGGGCGAGGTACGTGGGAAACCCCGCAAAACCATGGCCGCGCTGGTGTTTTACGATTGATTTTCCGGTATATTCAAGCACCTCGAGAGCACGGATTATCCGAACCCTGTCCCGGGGATGTATCCTTTCCGCCGCTTCCGGATCTTTTTTTTCCAAGAGGGAGTAAATGTAATACGAACCATGGCGCTCGGCAAGGAGGCGATGGCGATCTCGAAATTCTTTATCCGCCGCCGGCGCCTCTATGAGGCCGCCCAGGAACGCGTCGATATAAAGACCCGTCCCACCCACAACTATGGGTAAGCGCCCCGCCGCCGTCAGTTCTGAGGCAATCGTGGAAGCCATTTGTGCATATCGGGCGGCGTTGAAGGTTTCGTTCGGATCGATGATGTCCAACATATGATGTTTCACCTGCCTCCGCTCCTCTTCCGTGGGCTTTGCCGTTCCAATGTCCATGTAGCGATATATCTGCATGGAATCGGCACTTAAAATCTCACCCCCTAAGCGGCGGGCGCACTCGATGGCCAGAGCGGTCTTCCCCGTCGCGGTAGGACCGGTAATGACGACGATTTTATTCCTTTTCGCTTCCATTTTATCGGGGCAGACTACTTCCTCTTGAACATGCGCTCCAGTTCTGAAATATCCAATACCCGCCAGACGGGCCGACCATGAGGACATGTGCCCGGATGGGAGATGGAATCAAGATCGGCGCAAAGGGCTCGCACTTCCTTTTCACTTAAAAGTTGTCCCCCCATAACGGCGGCTCGACAGGCCATGACGGCAAGAAATTTTTCACGGATTTCATCGTAGGCCCCACGGGCAGCCCCTGTATTTTCAACTTCATCGATTGTATCTTCTATTAAACGCCGTATTTCCATCCCGTCGAACAGCGCGGGGACGGCCTTGACGGAGATGGTGTTTTCGCCGTAGGGTTCGATCTCGAAACCCATCTCTTCCATAAGTGGGAGGAAGTTCATGAAAAGGGTGTGAGATGCCGGTGACATACTGATAATTTCAGGAATCAAAAGGCCCTGGCGTCCAATATCGCCTTTGCCTTTGGATTCCTTCAATTTTTCAAAGAGTATCCGTTCGTGAGCGGCATGCTGATCGATGATAACGAGACCTTCGTTCCCCGAGAATATGAGGTATGTACCGGCCACCTGGCCCAAATATTGGAGGTTATTGAAGGACCTTTTCTCGCTCGCCGCTTCCCTTGCAGTTTCTTCCTGCTTTTCCGGGCAGGACTCGGTGAAGGGTGAGACGTTTTTCTGTTCCACGTCCTCATGCCTGAGTCGCCGATAAAAACGTCTTGTCTCCCCGTCCATATTGTAAGTCGCTGTGGAGTCGGCCAAGAGACTGGAAGCACTTGATATGGGCGAAGGACTTCGGGGGAGGTCAAAAACC
The DNA here is from genome assembly GCA_018433345.1 of Syntrophobacterales bacterium. GTDB lineage: Bacteria > Desulfobacterota > Syntrophia > Syntrophales > UBA2210 > MLS-D. Next base: position 3,796 of record JAHDRK010000095.1, read on the forward strand.
GCCCCCGATGGAGCGCGCATTCCTTGGCAGGCCAACGCCTCCGCCAGGATAGACGAAACGGCGGAATAGATGGAACGGTCGTCACGAAAACGTACCTCTAGCTTCGTAGGATGAACGTTTACATCAACCTCGTCACCCGGCACTTCAAGTAACAGAACCGCTACGGGATAACGTCTCGGCTCTATCAAACCGCGATAAGTCGACATAATGGCACGGTTGATCAGGCTGTCCCTGAGGGGTCTGCCGTTTACAAAGCAAAGTATCCCCTGTCTGCCCGCACGGGACAGTGACGGAAGAGAAATCGCCCCCCTGAGTCGAATGAATCCCCTCCTATCATCTATAACTATGGAATTTTTCCTGAAGTCTTCTCCCCACAGCATGAAGAGACGATCCGTCATTGAAAGAGATTTACTGATGTTCATCATGACCCTGCCGTCGGCCTTGAGGCGGAATCCCACACTGGGATTAGCCAGAGCGAGCTGTGTCACCGTTTCAGCGCATCGAGTCCGTTCCGTTGCGGTTTTTTTTAAAAATTTTCTGCGTGCCGGCAGGGCATAAAATAGGTCTGTCACTCGCACCGATGTTCCGGCTGGAGATCCCGCTTCGGTGATTTCTTTTACAATGCCCTTTTCCACAATCGCCCGCGTGCCGGCGGTGCTCTCCCGTCTTCGTGTAAGCAATTCAATTCTCGATACGGCGGCGATGCTGTACATCGCCTCTCCGCGAAAACCGAGCGTCTCGAGGTCATCGAGATCCTCTATCGATGAAATTTTGCTCGTGGTGTGCCGTTGGAAGACAAGGGGAACATCGTCCGCATAGATACCCTCGCCGTCGTCGACGACGCGAATGAGTTTCACTCCTCCCTCTTCCAACTCCACCTCTATCCTCGAGGCGCCGGCATCCAGGGAGTTTTCCACAAGCTCCTTCACGATAGACGCAGGCCGTTCCACAACCTCGCCGGCGGCGATCTTCGCGGCTGTCTCCTCGGATAGAGGGGCAATCTTGTTTTTCACCGACTGTACCTCACATCTTTCAAAAAAAGACCTTCTGCAGGAGCGGTAGCACCCGCCCTGGATCTGTCAAGTGATTCCAGAATCGACTGAATCTCTTCAGGGGCGAGCTTCCCCCTTCCCACGTCCACAAGTGTCCCGACGATGCTTCTCACCATATGGCGGAGGAAGCCGTTGCCTTCAATTTCAAAGATAATCATGTCGCCTTCTCGACTAATTTCTGACTTGGTGATTGTCCTAAGAGACGTTTTCGTGTCGCTTCCGGTTGACTGGAAGGCGCTGAAATCGTGTCTCCCGACGAGAAAAGCAGCCCCTCGGGACATGGCGTCTGAATCCAAGGGCGTGTATATGTGCCAGTAATATTTGTTTGAAAAGGGGGATCGGAGGGCCCCGTTGTAAATCCTGTACTGGTATTCCTTCGAGAGGGCATCGTACCTGGCATGAAAACTTTCCTCCGCCTCTCCCGCAAAAGTTACTACGATATCGTTGGGAAGCAGACTGTTTATGGCACGGTGCAGCTCTCCCACGGACATGGAGGAGGTCGTTTTGAAATTCGCTACCTGCATAAAGGCATGGACTCCCGCGTCGGTCCTTCCCGAACCGATAAGGCTCACCGGTTCACGAATGATCTTTTCAACGGTTTCTTCCAAGACTTCCTGTATCGTCGCACCTAGCGCCTGTTTCTGCCATCCGAGGTACCTGCTTCCATCATATTGAATTATGATCTTTATATTTCTCATGATTTCCTTGTCTTAGCAAAAAAGGGTCAACCCCGCCCGGCAGGCAATGGGATCAACCCCTGTTTTCTTTGAATCTTCCGCTTTCGTGATCAGGTCTGCGCCTGTTCCTTTTCTTCAAGGGCAAGCATGGACGGCAGTTTCTTTCCCTGAAGAAGCCAGAGAAACGCGCCTCCCCCTGTTGATATGAATGTCACGTTGTCTTCCTCTCCCGCCTTCCGCACGGCGGCGTCCGTGTCGCCTCCGCCTATAATTGTCAGCCCCCTGACCCTTCCGATGGCGCGGGCTACCGCATATGTTCCCTTCGCGAAGGGTTCCAGTTCGAAAACTCCCATCGGACCGTTCCACACCACCGTTCGGGCATTTTCGAGGGCGGTCTTGAAAAGAATCGCCGTTGCCGGTCCGATGTCCAGTCCCATCAAATCGGGGGGGATCTCCTGTGCGGTAACTATCTTGAAGTCGGCTTCGAGATCGATTTTTGAGGCCGCCACGGTATCCACCGGAAAATAAAGTTTGACCCCCTTATCCCTTGCTTGTTCCATGCCTCTGCGTGCATCATCTATGAGATCCTCTTCCACGATGGAACGCCCTACGTCGATATCCATCGCCTTGAGAAAGGTATAAGCCATTCCGCCACCTACTATAATCTTGTCGGCAATCCTCGAGAGGTTCTCCACGGCTCCCAACTTTTCAGAAACCTTGGAGCCGCCTAGTACCGCAACCAACGGTCTTACAGGATTCTCCAAGGCTTTGGAAAAGTATTCCAGCTCATTTTTCATGAGAAAACCTATTCCGCATTCCTTCACATGACGAACGATTCCAACGTTCGACGCATGACTCCTATGGGCGTTTCCAAAGGCGTCATTTATATATACATCCGCCAGGGATGCCAACTGCCGGGCGAATTTGTCTTCATTATCCGTCTCTTCCTTGTAAAAACGGAGATTTTCCAACACAATTACGTCACCTCGCGACATGGCTTCCACTTCCCGCCGAACGTCATCACCTATGCAGTCGGGGAGGAACTTTACGTCTTTGGACAGTAACTGCGAGAGCCTTCGAGCCACGGGGGCCAGGCTCAATTCCGGAACTCGTTTTCCCTTTGGTCTTCCCAAATGTGAGGCAATGATAACCTTTGCCCCCTCGGAGAGGGCGTGATTTATGGTTGGAAGTGATGCCTTTATCCTACTGTCTTCCACAATGTTTTGCGATTCATCGAGTGGAACATTGTAATCGAAACGGCAGAGCACCCTTTTATCCTTAAGTTCGAATTCGTCTATACATTTCATCATCCTCACCTCCCCTTTTATGCTACTTTATCTCCGCAAGGACCAATACCCCAAAATTCAGGCATGGTCAATGGACCGTCAGTCCTGCCGTTTTATGATCGATGCGACGCTGAAAGCCGCTATTCCTTCTCCTTTTCCTATAAATCCCATCCCCTCATTTGTCGTCGCCTTAATGGAAATTCGATCTCGATCAACATTAAGTGCCCTTGCAATAATATCCGTCATGGCGGGAATGTGATCCTTTAATCGGGGTTCTTCCAAGACAACGGTGGCGTCGATATTATTGACCACGTATCCCTCTTTACCGACGAGAGCACGGATGTGTTCCAGGAGACGGACGCTTGAAGCGTTTTTATAAGCAGGGTCATCGTCGGGGAAGCGTTTTCCGAGATCTCCGGCGCCGGCGGCTCCCAATAGTGAGTCACCTATGGCGTGAAGCAGTGCGTCGGCGTCGGAGTGTCCGAGGAGCCCCTTTTTGTAGGGTATCTCGATTCCCCCAAGGATAAGGGGTCTGCCCGTCACCAAGCGGTGACAGTCATATCCGAAACCAACCCTGGGAATCGTCATGTTCGTTTATCCCTTCCTCTCAAAGCTTTGTATTTTCAGCCGACAGAATCGCCTCGGCCCGCATAATGTCTTTTTCGTAAGTGATTTTCAGGTTATCTGTCGAACCCTCTATAACGGTAACGGAAAATCCTGCCCGCTCCACGAGCGAGGCGTCGTCCGTTCCGGAAAATCCTTCGCGGAACGCTTTATCATAGGCGGCCGTCAAGATATCACGCCTGAACACCTGGGGTGTCTGAACGGCCCAAAGTCCTTCCCGCGGGACGGTGCTTATGATCTTGCGGTGTTTATCCACTGACTTTATTGTGTCGGTCAATGGTATCCCGGGAACCGCCGCTCCCGACCTCTCTGCCTCCATTATACATCGCTCTATCAACTCCACCGAAACCAACGGTCGCACCCCGTCATGGACCGCAACGAGATCACAACTCTCATCCACGGCGCTCAACCCCCTTGCCACCGATTCCAAACGTGTCGGACCCCCTGCCCTGACCGCGCCGACCTTCTCGTGCAAATAGGGTTCGCAGTAACGGTCAAAAAATCCCGCCTTCTCGGCTTCCGGCACAACAACCACTATCAGACCGACGGAAGGTGCGCGGCTCATGGCGTCGATGGTCCGAACAAGTACGGGGGTCCCCTTTAGAAGCCGGTACTGTTTTGGAATCTCCCCCCCCAGCCGTGAACCCGAACCGCCCGCCACGATAATAGCGGCTGTCTTTAATGTATGTTCATCCCGTCCGGCAGTCATTCATAATCCGCCACTGTCAATTACCCACAAAGGCCTTTCCTGCATCAAGAGTGTCCGTATCGTCCCGCACCCTGGAAAATATCAGTCTTCCGGCGGTAGTCTGGAGGACACTGGTCACCGTAACGTCGACGTTCTTTTTTATGTAACGCGCCCCATCATCTACAACGACCATGGTTCCGTCATCAAGATAGGCCACGCCCTGCCCCGGCTCCTTCCCTTCCTTTAGTATCTTGATTGTCATTGACTCTCCGGGAAGCAGCTGCGGTTTGAGGGCGTTTGCCAGATCATTGATATTCAGAACACGTACACCCTGAAGTTCGGCCACCTTGTTGAGGTTGTAGTCGTTTGTAACCACGGCGGCGTTTCTCTGTTTCGCCAAGGCCACCAACTTTGCGTCCACCCCTTTGAGCTTCGGAAAGTCAATGTCGACGATTTCTATTGCCCTTTCCGGTTCTTCTTTCATCCTGTTCAGCATTTCCAGTCCATGACGCCCCCTCGATCTCTTGAGAGAGTCTGCGGAATCAGCTATTTTTTGAAGTTCCTCTAGAACGAATCGTGGAATAACCAACACCCCCTCTATAAAACCGGTACGGCATATGTCTGCGAATCGGCCGTCGATAATAACGCTCGTATCCAGGATTTTGCACATACCCGTTCTGTTGTCCATGCCGGCCGAGTGACCGCGCGGGGCAAACCCCGCCTCAAGACCTTTTTGCAAACCCAAAAACAAACCCAAGTAACCCAGGCAGAGCAGCAACGCGGCGAGAATGGGAGGCCTGGCCTTGTCCATAAAGAGGGGGAAAAGCCCGACAAGCCCCTTATCAACGAGGAATGAAACAATCAAACCGGAGATCAGTCCTATTACACTTCCCGCAAGGGCGGATGGTGTAAGGACAGCGATCGATCTTTCAAGAACAAATACTATAAAGGCAAGGATCAGACCCGCCGGAAAACCAGCCAGGGAATAGGGCGGATCGAGATATACTTCCGCTATGAGGTAGCCGACCAGGGAACATACAATGACGAAGAATGCCCGAAAAAAAACTTTGTGCATCGTTTCAGCCCGGCTGACAGGTGGGAATCGTTGTAAAATCAAAAATCTTTCTCGACGCGCGGTGGGCGACTATGGCAAATCAGATGGAGAAGATCGTTTCCAGATCCTTTTCTACGAGTTCCTGTTTACAGCGGCGCGCTATGGATATTTCCATGACGAGAAGGTTTTTTGCTATGTCCATCATTTTTCTTTCGCCGAAGGAAAGATCCTTGTCGTTTTTGAGAATCAACAGATCTCGCAGCACCTCAGCGATTTCGTAAACCGATCCTGTCTTGATTTTTTCCCAGTATTCTTTATAACGTTTGTTCCAGGTCTGCCGGTCCACGGTGACTTTTCGCTCACGGAGAATTTCGTAGACACGGGGAATCTCCTTTTCCGAGATAACTTCACGCAACCCCACCGAGTCGGCTCCGTTTTCGGGAATCATTATTTTTGCATTGTTGCCCAAAATCTTGATTACATAAAAGGACTGTTCACTGCCCATGATGTCTTTTGTTTCGATATTCTCGATCACTCCAACACCCTGTGCCGGGTAAACAGCCATGTCCCCGACTTTGAACATTTTCTCTTTGCACCTCTCATTTTTAAACAGAGATTTTATAACACATTTATGACCGGAAGTCAATAAGTTCCCTTAAAACAGAAATTTATCTTGACTTGAATCCATGGTTTACGCTAAGCATCGATGCTTACAAAAGCTTTTGAAAGGAAGTCTCATGGCCAAGAACGATCCCAACACGTTGAGAAACATCGCTGTAGTCGGTCACGGCGGAACGGGGAAAACCTCGCTTTGCGAATCCTTCCTTTTCGTGAGCGGCAAGACCGACAAGCCTGGAAGGGTGGACGACGGTACATCGGTCCTCGATTACGAGCCGGAAGAGCAAAAGCGGCATATTTCCATAACCTCCGCCGTCAGCAATTTTAATTGGAACAAGCATAGGATAAATTTCATCGACACCCCGGGTGACGCGAATTTCGCCATGGATACGAAGAACTGTCTCCGGGTGGTCGACGGCGCAGTTATAGTCATCGATGCCGTGGGGGGAGTCGAGTTTCAAACCGAAAAGGTATGGAACTACACCGTTGAGAACCGATTGCCACGATTAATATACGTAAACAAGATGGATCGTGAGAGGGCTGATTTTGGAAAGGCCCTGGATAGCGTGGTCGATATCCTGGGACAAAAGGCCACTCCACTCTTCCTTCCCCTTGGAAGTGAGGAGTCGTTCCGAGGCCATGTCGACCCCATAGAAATGAAGGCCCTTATATTTGACGAGACAAAGGGGAAATTTAAAAAGGAAGACATCCCGCAAGAGATCAAGGACGAAGCGGACAAATACCGCGAAGCCATGGTGGAGGACATCGCTGAATGCAACGAGACTTTGATGGACAAGTATCTCGAAGAAGGCAGCCTGTCACAGGAAGACATGATGCAAGGTTTGAGATCGGCGGTTATATCGTGTGAAATAGTGCCGGCCGTATGCGGTTGTTCCCTGAAACATATAGGTACGGCGGCTCTCATGTCCATGGTGACCGACTATCTGCCGTCTCCCGTGGACCGAGGCGCTGTCAAGGGCGTCAATCCAAAAACCGGCGAAGAGGAAACACGCGAACCATCCGAAGATCAGCCCTTTTCCGCCATGGTGTTCAAAACCATTGCCGATCCCTACGCCGGAAAGTTGACCCTGTTCAGGGTCTACTCGGGCACCCTTTCGGCCGACTCCACCTTTTACAACAGCACCAAGGGGATAACAGAAAAATGTGGCGTCATTTTTTTCCTTGAAGGTAAAAGCCAGAAACCCGCCGAAGTAGTGGTACCGGGCGATATCGCAGCCATGGCGAAATTAAAGGAAACAGCCACCGGCGACACCCTTTGCGATGAAAAGGCACCCATACTTTTTGAAAAACCGGAACCCCCGATCCCCTTTTGTTCTTTCGCAATAACACCAAAAACGAAAGGGGACGAAGAAAAACTCATCTCCGCCCTCAACCGAATTATCGAAGAAGACGCCACGCTTAATTTCCGCCGTGACGAAGAGACTCGTGAGATGATTCTTTCCGGTATGGGGCAGGTGCACATCGACGTAACATTGGAAAAAATGAAGCGGAAATTCGGCGTCGATGTAGCCCTAAAACCTCCCAAGGTACCCTACAAAGAAACCATCAAGGGTAAAACACGGGTCCAAGGCAAATACAAGAAGCAATCAGGTGGGCGCGGCCAATTCGGCGACACTTGGCTCGAGATCGAACCGACCGCCCGGGGCGAAGGATTTCAATTCGTTGACGCCATCGTGGGCGGAGTTATACCCCGAAACTACATTCCCGCCGTGGAGAAGGGAATAGTAGAGGCAATGGAAGAGGGAATACTCGCAGGTTACCCCGTTGTGGACGTAAAGGTCACCCTGGTTGACGGGTCCTATCACACGGTTGATTCATCAGAGATGGCCTTCAAGATAGCCGGTTCCATGGGTTTCAAAAAGGGATTCGAGCAGTGTCAGCCAACCCTCCTGGAACCGATAATGAACATCGAAATAGAAGTACCCGATGAATACATGGGCGACGTAATCGGAGATCTGAACAGCAGGCGTGGGCGTGTTCTCGGTATGGACAAGCGTGGACCGAATCAAGTGGTGAAAGGCCAGGTCCCCTTGGCGGAAATACTGACCTATGCCGCGGAGTTGACATCCATAACAAGCGGGCGGGGGACGTATTCCTTCAGTTTCTCTCACTACGAGGAAGTACCCGCACACCTTCAGGAAAAAATCATAGCAGAAGCCCATAAGGAATCATCAAAATGACAAGGGTGTTTTCGGCGGGCATTATAACAGTGAGCGATAAGGGTTCCCGTGGAGAACGCAAAGACATAAGCGGCGGAAACGTGAAAGGGTTGATCGAAACACTCCCTGCCCGAGTCGAGGCGTATAGGATAGTAGCCGACGAAGAGGAAGAAATCGCCCAGGCGATTATCGACTTTGTTGACGAAAGAAACATTGATATCGTAATAACCACGGGAGGTACGGGGGTAAGTCCCCGTGACGTGACCCCCGATGCCACAGGCAAGGTCATCGACCGCGAAATTCCCGGCATGGCGGAAATCATGCGGCTCGAAAGCTTGAAAAAGACGCCCCATGCCATGATATCCCGCGCAATCGTGGGAATCCGCAAATCATCGATAATCATCAATTTGCCCGGAAGCCCGAAAGGAGCGGCGGAAAACCTGTCGGTCCTAATGCCGGCATTAAAACACGCCGTTGAAAAAATCAAGGGGGACCTGTCGGATTGTGCTTCCTGAGGAACGCCTCCATGTTTTCTTTGTGGGTCCCGGGCCAGAAAAGGCCTCCGCAATTAGGACAAATCGAAAAATCACGCTGGGTGTTGTAGACGTAGGGTGGAACTCGAGCTTCGACAACGGAATGTTCCACCGGCTCCAGCACTGCATTGCAGGATAAACAACGCGTAAAAAATAAATCGGGGTCCGGTGAAAGATCAAGACGGCGGATAACTTCTTCCAACTGGCCTTCTATCTTGTCGGCCTCGACGATCATCAGCCTTCCTCTGTATTCCCGCTTTGACAAACTTTTTTTCCTCGTTAGAACGATTCTTCGCTCACGAGCGCCCTCCTCCAGGAAAGCGCGATTGCGATCGCACTCGCAAAGGACCGTGTCGTAACCCATGATTCGCAGCCACTTCGCAAGTTTTCCCAGCGTGTAATCGACAAGAAAAGATGTCAACTCTGAGAATCTCCAGGCGACGATTCCACCGATCTTTCGCCCGCCCCTTCACTTGGTATTTTTTCTTCCAGCTTTCGAACGTAACGTTTCAGAGACGAAACCTTCCTCGCCAAGCGCCACCGCTCGACTATGCCGAAGAAACCCGCAATTATGATGCCGAAACCGAAAGAAACAAAGATCAAGAGGTAGGCGGGCACTTCTAGGTCTATAAAGCCGTAATAACTGAGACTTACGATTTCCGTGTTGTCAAGAGAAAAGGTTATTACGAAAAGAACGACAATCATGATTATGATCGTGTAGATGAGTTTCATCGCCTATCCCCCTTTATATCCTGAAATAATGTTCGAAGAAGGTCGCTTGTCGTTTCAAGATCCTCCGGAATGACACGTGCTCCGCCAATGGTGCTCATGAAATTTGTATCACCGTACCAGCGTGGAACTACGTGCATGTGCAGATGCGCGTCCACGCCCGCCCCTGCCGCTTTCCCAAGATTCATGCCTATATTGAAACCCTCTGGATTAAAAGCCTTCTTCAATACTGCCACGGATCGCGCGGTTAGATTCATCAATTCCTCCAGTTCCCCGCCGTCGGCATCGTTTATATCGGAAATGTGCCTACAGGGAACCACCATGAGATGCCCCGACGTGTAGGGATATTTGTTCATGATCACAAAACAGGTGGATTCCTCGTGGACAACGAGCCCCTCTTCTCTGGAAGAACCTGCACAGAAAATACAGCCCTTCTGCTTTTCTTTTTTTATATATTCTATCCTGCCCGGAGCGAATATGGTATCCACGAACAAAAGTTTTTCCTTTCAGTCTTCCCTGTAAAAGTCGACGGGGAGTATTGTTCCTCCGATCTTCTCTCCAATTTCGAGGATACCAATAGTATTTTTTTCCGTAAAACGCCTATCCGTAGGAGATCCTGGATTGAAAAAAAACACGCCGTCGATGACACGTGCTTGGGGAACGTGCGTGTGGCCGAAGACCACGCAGTCTGCACCGTCGCCGAACTCTGCGGCAACTCGTTTTTCTATACCCTCCGGATTACCCCATCCATGAATCAGACCGATACGCCTGCCCGCGACGTCGATTACCCTTTTCGTGGGCATGCTTCTTTTCAAAGAAGTGGAATCCATGTTCCCACAGACGGCGATAATTTCCTTTTCTTTGAACACCTCCAAAACAGATTCATCCACAATGTCACCGGCATGGAGTATGGTTTCCACGTCCTTGAAATATTCCGCAATGATACGTTCGAGTCTTTTATCGTAAGTTTGCAGGTGGGTGTCGGATAGTACGCCGAGTTTCATTCTGTAGTCCCGTCTAATGCCACCCATTATAACCTCATCGATTAAAAATTCAAGGTTTATATGGGGTTTCGAATTGACTTTTTTATGCACGCCCGGTACGGTATCTGCAAATATCAATCATATTGACAACCGGGACCCTAAGAGACCATGTTTGAAAAATCACTCGAACGCCTTGCCGAACAGATTCTGGCACTGGATGAAGCTTCCTTGGCCTCTCTCTGGAACAAGTACAAAAACCGCATGGAAAATTTTGACACCAGCAAGGAGTGGGAGAAATCGGTAATCATATTTTTTATCATCAATGCCGTGCGTGTAAAAAATAAAATTTTCAACGAACAGATCATGCAATTACAAGAAACTCAAACCGGCGACAAAAAGCCGCCGGGTGATGTCCCCTATCTAAAAAGAATCAAGTGATGGATTTAGAGTCGGCCCTCCAGCGCATTGAAGAGTTGAGAAATCTGATAACTTATCATAACTATCGTTACTATCAACTCGACGACCCGGAAATAAGCGACGCGGAATACGATGCCCTCATGAGAGAGCTTGAGGAACTTGAACGCTTATACGCCGACAGGATCGATCTTGCAGGTTCACCGACACAAACCGTCGGCGCCGAACCCTTGAGAAAATTCGAAACTCGACCTCATCTTACTCCCATGCTCAGCCTTTCCAATTGTTTTACGGAAGATGATATCCGCGATTTTGTAAAACGGGTAAAATCGGCTCTCGGTGCAACGGAAAAGATTTTTTTTGTACTGGAACCGAAGCTCGATGGGGTCGCGGTAAACATGATTTACGAAGGGGGACGCTTCAAGTGGGGTCTAACGCGAGGTGACGGGTTTATAGGTGAGGATGTTTCACGCAATATATTGACTATAAGATCTATTCCCCGCGAAATTTCCGTCTACGACCGTCCCGTGGAGATCAGAGGTGAGGTATTCATGACCATTCAGTCTTTCAAGGAGTTAAACAGGAGACAGGCGCAAGAAAACAAGCCGATCTTCGCGAATCCTCGAAACGCCGCCGCCGGATCGTTAAGACAATTGGACCCTGCCGTGACGGCGCAAAGGCCGCTTGAAATAAATTGTTATTATATCGCAGGAATCAATGGACCGGGCTTCGATAGTCAATGGGAGATACTGAATACCCTTAAAAAATGGGGATTTCCCGTCAATCCAAACATTATTAGAACGGATAACGTCGACAAGTGTATCCGTTTTTATTACGAACTAGAGGCCATGAGAAAAGATCTACCGTACGAAATAGACGGCATGGTCATCAAGGTCGATTCCCGTCTTCAACAGGAACGGTTGGGGACAGTTTCTCGAAGCCCGCGATGGGCGACAGCCTGCAAATTCCCCCCCGCCCAAGCCACTACCGTAATCGAGTCTATAGAAGTTCACGTTGGTCGTACCGGTGTATTGACCCCCGTGGCAATAATGAAACCCGTTCGTATCGGAGGCGTGACCGTCAGCCGCGCTACCCTTCACAACCAAGATGAAATTGATCGAAAAGATATCCGCATTGGTGATACGGTCATCGTTCAACGGGCGGGCGACGTCATTCCCCAGGTGGTCAAATCAATCCCATCCAAAAGAAAGGGTACGGAACGACCCTTTCGAATGCCCGAACACTGCCCTTCATGTGGATCACGGGTATACAGGAATAAAGACGAGGCTTTTTACCGTTGTCTCAACATGGCATGTCCGGCCCAGGTCAAGGAACGCATCGTTCACTTCGTATCCCGCCCGGCAATGGACATCGACGGAGTGGGCGAAAAACTGATAGAGCGTCTCTTGGAAAAGGGATTGATCCATGACCCGGCCGATCTCTACTATCTCACCAGGGAGGACCTGCTGAGTATTGAACGCATGGGGGAAAAGTCAGCCTATAACATACTGAGGGCTATTGAGGCCTCGAAAGAAACAACCCTTTCCCGTTTTATTTACGCCTTGGGTATCCGCCACGTTGGAGAGAACACGGCAAAGATCCTCGCCGGGTTGGTAGAAGACGTAAGGGAGCTCGAGCGTTTCACCGTGGAAGATTTGCAGAAGGTCAAAGATATAGGTCCCGTAGTAGCCGAAAGCGTTGTTTCATTTTTTGCGGAACCTTCGAATCGGGATGTGATCGAAAGGCTTATGGCGACGGGGGTTCGTCCCCGGAAAGAGAGTGTCGAAACAGGTGAAGAAAACGCTCCATCTCTGGAAGGCAAGACATTTGTTTTTACCGGGACTTTGAGTGGTCTTACCCGCACCGAGGCCGCGGCGCTTGTGGAATCGCGGGGCGGATCCGTTTCCAAATCCCTTGCAAAATCTACCGATTACTTGGTTGTCGGCTCAAACCCCGGCTCTAAACTTGAGAAGGCCCGGCAGCAAGGCACGACCATACTTAGTGAAAAAGATTTCATGGCCATAATCCGGGGTAAAAAAGAATGACCGGATTCAAGATTCCCTCGAGACGTGTGCGACTCCTTATACAAGGTCGCGTTCAGGGTGTATTTTTTCGAGCGTACACGAAGAGAGAAGCCGCACGTCTGGGCCTCGTGGGATGGGTGCGGAACCTTCCCACGGGAGAGGTGGAAACCGTTGCCGAAGGCGAACCGAAGGCAATCGAACAGTTTATCGCCTGGTGCAGACACGGCCCCCTTGCGGCGGAGGTTTCCAATGTTGAGATATTCGAAGAAAGACCCACGGGTTCGTTTTCAGCCTTTACAATTCGCTGACACCTCTATCAAGAGACGCTGTGGAGCGATTGCAGCGGGATTGTCGAAGGACTTTCCAGACGGCCCTTTTCAGAAGAAAGATTGGGACATCTTGATTCCCGGCCCACAACGAGCCGGGAATCCTTACTTTGATTTTTTTATTTTATCGTTGAGGGATCCACGAATTCAAAAGACGCGATCGTGCAGCCTCCGTCTATGAGTATGGTTTCGCCGGTGGTGAAGGATGACGCGTCTGACGCAAGGTAAATCGCCGCCCCGGCTATTTCGTCGGGTTCCCCTATTCTCTTGAGGGGCACCATCCTCGCAGCCTTTTCCTTCTCCGCCTTGGCCTGTTCCTCGGGAAGATGGAACCAGTGAGAATCGAGCATCTTGGTGGAAATCGGACCAGGTGCTATGGAGTTGACCCTTATGTTATAAGGAGCAAGTTCAAGGGCCATCGACTTGGTGGCCATAATTACACCCGCCTTAGAAATAGAATAGATTCCCACATAGGGTTCGGGCTTGATGCCGTCCATAGATGATATATGGATAATGGATCCGCCGCCCTGATCCTTCATGATTCTGGCCACTGCCTGGCTCATGAAATATAGACCCTTTAAATTCAAGTTCATGATTGTATCCCAGAGCCGTTCCTCGCACTCAAGAACGGTCCCCATGGCGGGAGACGCCCCGGCATTGTTTACCAGTATATCGATTCTGCCGAATTCCTTCATGATCTGGTCGACAAGTGTCGGAATGTTCTCTATCCTTCCTAAATGAGCCGCTATAGGAACCGCCTTTCTTCCCAGGGCCTTTATCTCTCCAGCCACCGCTTCAAGATCGGGAAGTTTTCGGCTTGTAACGACCACGTCCGCCCCGGCCTGTGCGAGCCCGAAGGCGATTCCCCTTCCTATTCCCCTGCTTCCGCCTGTCACTACGGCAACTTTTCCTTCCAATGAAAAACGAGAAAGATCAATCATTGTACACCCTCCTGTTCAGAAACTCCTTTTATTGCCGACAGATCCGCCATGCTCCAGGTTATGGGAAAAAGGGCAGCCATAACGCTGCCCTTTCTTTTTTGCGCCTGGTTTTTCTATGAGTACGAATTCGTAATTCTCAATCCTTGGTAAGACCCGCTATTCTTCTCACCAGATCTTTGCGCTCTTCTACGTCGTACTGAGTTGTTATAGCGATCTGTTCCATAACCGGAGAACCGCCGCCGTGATAGTTGCCCACGTTCATTATGCCGCCCGTAGCGGAACAAAGAATGTCTCCCATGTAGCGCCAGAACTGTGCCTGATTTTTCGCAGATATATTGGGATTCCTCACCACGTACTTTTCGAGATAATCCTTCGTCTCCGGGTTTACCCAGTCTTTCTCATGGGGAAAGGTCGCCGGAATGCCGCCGGAAATGTCACAGAGGATTTCCTGTTCACGGTACACCGCTTCGCCTGTCAAGCAGCGGCCCACGTTGCAATATATAGAATGGGGGATAAAGCTGCCTGGACCGTAGGGCACGAAACCGACTCCCGGCATGTAAACTTCGGGCTTACCCATGTCTGAAGCCGTGTACCCTGCCGCGTAACCAAGTTCGGTTACCATTATGATCTCGGCAAGTTTCTCCCTTACGTGGCCTGTCTTATGTATGTTGTTCATCTCCGCCGCAAGCGCCGCCGTGCCGAGCAACACGTCGCCG
>JAHDRK010000067.1 GCA_018433345.1 Syntrophobacterales bacterium
ATTTGCAACATTACGACAAAATTGTTGAGAAACACGAATAAGGGGGCACCCAGAGGTGGTAGGGACATTATTCCTTCCGCGAGCCTTTCCATAGCCTCCAAGGAACCGCCTATTATGCCGCCGGAGACGGCCGGGGGCATAATGAACATGGCCGCGCCGCTTGCCAGGAACAGCGCCAAAGCCGCCGCCGTCCAAAACCTGTTTTTGTAAAGCACATCGAGAATCACGTCATTGGCCCGGGTTAGCCCCCCTCCCCCCGCATGACGTAACCACCTCATTCTCTACAAACCACGCTAAGGGGGCGAGGACGGGAAATAATCACGGCAAGACAAGACAGCACAAGCCGTCGGAATTTTTAGAGGATCGAAAGAAGAGCTTTGAAAGCCTCCGCCCTCAAAGCTCCTCTTGGGATGTTACATTTTGCGCAGCTCCTTCTTGAGTATTTTCCCCACCAGCGATTTCGGCATGGCCTCAACGATCACCACTTCTTTGGGAACGTAGAATCTCTTCATCTTCTCTCTGCAGTATTCGATTATCTCCCCGGGGGTCGTACTCCGTCCGGGTTTCGGCGTGACGAATGCCCTTATATCCTCACCATAGACATCGTCCATCATGCCCACGACAGCCGCTTCCGCAACAGCCGGATGACCGTAAAGAACCTCCTCGATGACGCGGGGAGACAAGTTTTCACCGCCCTTGATTATGAGATCTTTCTTGCGGTCGGTGATATAGAAGTAACCCTCTTCGTCCACGTATCCCACGTCCCCGGTGTGGAGCCAGCCGTTGCGGATCACTTCCGCCGTGGCCTCGGGCATATTCCAGTATCCCTTCATCACCATGGGACCCCGGAGGACGATCTCTCCCTCCTGCCCTTGGGGAACTTCCCTGTCTTCATCGTCGAATATCTTCATCTCCATGCCCTTCATGGGCTTGCCGATGGATCCCGGCTTTATCACAGGCAGACCCACTTGGGTGGTGTTATTCGCGCCGGCCTCGGTCAAACCCCACCCTTCAGCAATCTCTTTGCCGAACTTTTCCTTGAACTGTTTCCAGGTATCTACGGAAAGCGGCGCTGATCCGCAGACCCAGTGGTCAATGGAGTTGACGTCGTACTTGTCTCTGTCCGGAAACTGCAGCATGTACACCACCATCGTTGGGACTATGGGAACACTCTGGACCTTGTATTTCTCTATATTCGCAAAGAGCTCCCCGGCGTTGAACCTTCTCATGATAACCACCTTTCCCTTGAGGCGGAGGAAGGAACCGTTCATCATCGCCACGCCGAAGGAGTGGCACAGGGGAAGCATCGCCAGGGAAACAAGATCCTGCGGCAAGTTTGTCGTTTCCTGCTGCATTTTCGCCGAATAGGCCAACCCCCCGTGGGTAAGCATAACCCCCTTCGGCGTTCCCGTCGTTCCGGAGGTGTAGATCATGGTCGCCACGTCGTCATCCGCGGTCCGCACAATCTCCGGTTCATCGGAACTCTCGTCAACGAGTTTTTTGAAATTATGCACCCCTTCTTCCATTTCGGAGTCCGACACCACGACGATGTTTTTCACAGTGTCGGACTGCGCTTGGGCCGTCTTTACCCTGTCCAGGTACTCGGGTGAAGTGATCACCGTGTGAACGCCGCTGTCCCTGTAAATGAAATTGATTTCTTGCTGGCCGACCATGTAATTGATGGGAACGGCGATTGCCCCGATCCTCCAGATCGCTTGGAATGCCTGAAATACTTCTGGACTGTTCGGCATCTGCATGATCACCCTGTCGCCCCTTTCGACACCCAGGTTTCGAAGGGCGTTGCCGAATCTTCTTGCGGCGCGGTCCATCTCGAAATTTGTGATCTCCCGGCCTTCGAAAATGTAACTGACATGTTCGCCTACCGAGAGGTTTTCCTGTGCTAGTTCCGCAATGTTCATTATGCTTTCTCCTTATACATCTTTGTTTCCTCGAAGGTGCCGTGAAAATTTAACTATAATCAGGACCTTATATAAAAATCCATCCCTTGACGGACAGGTGTGTCGGTGCCGGGCACTTATCTCCCATGACAGGTATTTTCATGTCAAGGGATGATCGAGGGTTTCATAATATTCCCTTTCCTTTTTCTCCGACAGGTTTCCTTCCAGCGGAAAACACACATTCCCAGGGGCCGAGTCAAACAATCCATGCCTTCAATCCCCTGGAATCTCCTTATCTTCCAAAAATTCCCTTTATGATCCCCTTTATAGCCTCCCCAGGTTCTGACTGGGGGCTTTCTTCCTCTTCACCCTCCTCTCCCTCGAACATGTCTTTTATCCTGTCCGGGGTCTTCAGCACGTCTTTTATTTGCGTTTCAACAACGCCCTTGAGATCCGGGGCGAAGCGGGGGGATGAAAAAGAACCCGTAACCAGCACGGGTATCATTATCCCGGAACGTTCCTTTGTATCCTGTTGACCCTTCAGGGTTGCCACCACCTTGGGCTCAATCCGCATATCCAGGGTCTCCGTGACCAGGTCCGCGCTTCCCGCGGCAGTCACGCGGAGGAGGGGGGAAGCCAGTTCAGCCCCCGATATGGTCACAACGCCGCTCCTCACGGTAAAGGGAACCCTGAGTTCGCTGAAGTCGGTCTTGGGTCTTTCGGCCTGGGCCTCTACTCCAAAGGCCGCCTTCACGTTTCGCACCATACCTGTCAGATCGATCCCTATGACAGCGCCGTCCGTCACATTCAGAACTCCTTCCCCGTTGAGGGTTTTCTTGATTGTATCGGGATCATCTCCCTCCATTGTTACAGCCATGTTCGCCCCTATCGTTCCTTCCAGAAAATCCTTTTCCAGAAGGTCGTTGATAAGGGGGCGTACCTTAACATCGACCACCCCCATGCTCACAGCCGCTTTAGGCCTATCCGACTGAACGTTCAGACTTGCTTTTCCATCGATACCTCCCCCGTAGGCCTTTATTTCCATGGGTTCCACCGTGAACAGTCCGTCCCTTCCATTTATCTTTATGAGCACGTCCTGAATCCGCACGCCCATGACCTTTATTTCACCGGCCCCTATTTCCATGTCCACCGTCGCCTTGCGGAAAGGACCATAATCTATTTTGTCTTTCTTCTTTTCTTTACCTTTCTTTTCCACGGCGGGGGAAGAGGAAGAACCGACGGCAGGTCCGCCTTCCGCCTTTTCCTTTGAGGCTGTCGGGGGCAGATATCTATCCAAATCGATACTGTCGATACTCATTTTGAGCGCAACGTCGGGCCTGTCAACAAAATCCTTCGCCCGCGCGGAAAAGGCGATCTTAGACCTGTCCAGCTCTATGGTTCCGTCGGTCAAAGACACACTTGTTGGATCGCCCTTAACCGCGGTCTTGAGACCGACCTTGGCGAGTGCCTCGGGATCGGCTGTAACCACCGGGAATTCTCGTCCCAGGACACTCACCACCTTTCGGGGGGAAAAGGGGGGAACATCCACGACCAGGTCAAAGGCGGGTTTCCCCAAGACATCGCTCAACGTGCCTTTCGCCTTCACGACAAGCTCCTTGAACGCATCGATTGAGACATCCACGGGGACGGTTCCCCCTTCCAACAAGGTTCCCAGGGGGCCTATGGTTCCTTCGATCCGTACGGGATTCCCTTCAAAATAAGCCGAAAACAGTAGGTGGACAGGGGTTTCAAAAGAGACGTCTCTGAGTTCAAGCGCCAGGTCACTTACCTCCTTCCGATCGCCCACGACCCCATCGATCCACAGGAGATCGGCATTCTTGATCTTTATCTCGCCGGCGACATAGTTCTTTACGGGAAGCTTTTCCAGGGGGGCTTTCCCGACTTCGGGCCCCTTCGCTTCCACTTCTTTCTGGGGAGTCGTGGATGCAGGTTTGACCATAGATTCCCAGTTACCCTTTCCTTCCTTGTCTTTTTCCAGGACCACCTTGAGGCCCTCCGTTACAAAGCGCTCGACCTGTACCTCCCTTGACAGCAAGGGCATGAGTCTCACCTTCGCTTCAAATGATTCGACCACCAGCAGATCCTTTTCCGTAAAGCCCGGGGGGTTGCCCAAGCGAAGATCGGAAAAGGCGACCCCCGCCGAGGGGAAAAGAGAGACCTTGAGATCCCCTCCTATGGAGAAAGGACAACCCGTCGCCTGTGACACCTGCTGTTCGATATAGGGCTTGTATTTCTCTACATCCACGAACAAGGGGATTACAAGCAGAGCTCCTATCACGATCAAGATAAGGGCGACGAGAGAAATCAATATCCATTTTACCGCTTTCATCATCCACCTCCTCCGGGGAACTGTCCCTGGAATCATTCCTCACTGAAAAAATTTAGTTGTCCCTATTTCGACGATGGTTACAGTACATTCTTTGCGCGAGCGTACCTCAACCAGCCAGTTTTTTCTCCATCCCTTTTCATCTTTCATCCTTCCCAGGGGCTCTCCCGAGCTCGTCGAAGTACTCAGGATGAATGATGAGTTGGGGTGCAAGATTAAGAAGAACGGGGGATATTTACAGCCCATAGCCCCTCGCCCATAGCCCATAGTCTTTTACCCTTTACCCCTTACCCATATTTTTTTTCCAAATGTCAAGTTTAAAGATTTGACCCCTGTCCTGTGGACTTGATGTAGAAAAGAAAGGACCCTTTCTTTGACCAACGCCGCTTCCTCTGTCCAAAGTATGCCGTGAACATCCGCCTTTACGCCTATGAGGTGTTTCTCCCTGGGGCCGATCTTTTCAAATATTTCGCGGCCGCTTGCGGGATTTACAACAGGGTCGTCCGTGGCCTGGATGACGAGGGTTGGTTCGGTAACTTCACCAAGCCTTTTTTCGACTATATTCATCAGTATTTCCAGCTGGTTGACACCGCTCACGGGATTCCGGAAATAATTTATGTGCCGGTTCTGCGGCTCATTGGTCACGAATTCCATTTTTCCTTTCTCCACCTTGAACCGCGACAAGAGGCTGTTCCAGGCGACGACGACGGAGGCAAGTTTCGATGAAATGTGCTGCAGTCGGAGCGGTGCATTTATCGTTACAACCGCCGCGAACCTGTCCGGCTTGTTTGCGGCCTGCAGCAGCGCAAGGGTCCCGCCGGTGGAAAAACCCGCGATGGCGAAAGATTTCGCGGAATTTTTTATTATGACGTAGGCGCGTCCTACCGATTCGTACCACTCACGCCAATCACGGACGGCCAGGTCTTCCGGCGCCGTTCCGTGCCCCCGAAGGCGCGCCCCGTATACGGTGTAACCGCACCTGTGTAGATAATCGGCCAGAGGTCTGATCTCCTCGGGAGCGGCCATGTATCCATGTATCAGGATCAACCCCTTGCCTCCGAAGAGGCGTTTCAGGAAAAAGGGCGCTCCTATATTTTTCGGCTTGCTTTCCCCTTCCTTGCAGTATTGATTATAATCGTCATCGAAAAGCCGCCGGTCCATGGAAACAAAGAGGTTTCTTACCTTTCTGCGCACCAGCCGACCGGGAAGGCGCATCAACTTGTTGAGCGATCTTGTCAAATCGGCCAGGGGTTCTATCTCGTTTTTGAGGACCTCGATGATATTGTCTTTTCGTATGGTATGGAAATCGTAAGTCTTGCTGAAACGCTCACCGTTTCTTAAAAGAAGGCCGCCCTTTCGTGTAACGAGCCCCTCCGCCTCTGAAAGTTCAAGAAAACGATCGTAGTTGTCGTGAACTTCGTCGGCGGGTAAGGACCACTGCGGTTCGTCCAGCGAGGCATGATAATTGCTCAGTCCCGACCGGCGTATATTTTCGATCGCCAGATAGGCTCGGTTCTTGAAATCATCTTCACGGATATTGTCGCTCCTGTATTTCGCGAGTATGTAAGAAAAAACATGGTCATGATTGACGGTGGTCATGGAGTAGATGGCGTCCATGTACTCATACATGATGCGAACATAGAGCTTTTTGAATGGACGGACAAATTTCAGTTCCCCGGGATGGAGGTAGAGCTTCCCATCAGACAACATGCGCTGAATGCCGGCGTTTTTTTCTATGTATCGTTGCACCGGAATGGGCGAACCGAAGTTTATGTCCATATCCACGCCCCCGGTAAGCATTGAACCTTCAACCTGCATTTCCTCGACGGCCCTTTCGGTAAGGTCGTCCAAAAAGACGTCGGCCACTTTGCTGAGGAGGTTTTCTTCGGCACGGACGGGGTAATACGTTATATTCACCGGAACAATGAACGTTTCCTTTTGGAGTATAGCGTCCACCTCGGAGGGTTCGAAACCGAAATGGCCCGCCAGTTTTTCAATGGAATCGGTGTCACCCCGTTCCCGAAGAAGTCTAAGCTTTTCCCGAATGAACTGGGACCTCAGGGCAATGCGTCCCGCGCCGGTGTGAGGCGGCCTTCTGCCCCCCGTATTGAAAACGATGTAGCGGCCCTTATCCACAAGTTTCTTGTCCTTGATCATCTGGCCTTCCGGGAAAATTATCACCGGATTGACGCCGGTGAGCAGGGCGTTGATCAAGCGCCTATCCCGATCCGGATCGGCCGTTGATACGGCGCCCAACTTGGTTATCACGTCACCTAGTCTACCGTCGAAAAATCCTTTATACGCCAGGGAAAGCGGATACTTCCCAAAGTACTTCCTGATGACATAGGGCATGAGGATGGTTTCCAGTCGGGTAAAGTGATTTACAACGAAAAGCACCGACTGATCCGGGACATTCTCTTGCCCCTGAAGACGGATATTGATCCCCGATGCCTGCGTCAGGGCGTCGATGGAAACCATGAGAGTTTTAATAATCCTGTCTGATACGATCATGGGTCACCCCAATTTCCGGATGGTCCGCGCCGTCCCACGGCAATGACTGTGTACGAACTTGTAAAAAGTCCAAAAAGGTCATGTCGGACCAGATCCGGTTTCCATCCTGACGGGCGGAATCCAGTGTATTCAATGTGTTCCGGATGCGCCAAGTCAGGAGGCGGGGACACGGCGTTTTTGGACTTTTTACGCTCGCGTTCCTTCTAGAGCAAAGGTGCCTCGGGGTGAATAGACCCCAATAATTCCGCAAACAAAGACGGTGCGTCCAGGTGTATTCCCGGATCGCGCGAATGTTTCACCCCGGGGATATTCCACCGCATTCACGGGCCTTCAGCCTGACTGCCATCCATAACCAGCACCTTCGCCCCGCGAATCTTGCGCTCCTTCAGTTCGACAAGGGCTTCGTTGGCCGAGGCAAGGGGATAGGTCGAGATCACCGGCCTTACGGGGATATCGGCCGCGATTGACAAAAATTCGCTCACGTCCTTTCGGGTCACGTTCGCGACGGTTTTAAGCGACTTCTCCATCCACAGGTGATCCTGGTAGCTGATCCGTTGAAGGTATCCCTTGTCCCCGTCCTCTTTCCCGATGGCGTTTATAACCAGTCGGCCGCCTCTCTTCAGGTTTCTCAGCGCCTCCACCACCGGTTTCCAGGCGGGAGTCGTATCAATAATGCAATCAGGCCTTTCTGGCGGCACGTCAGCCGTGTCACCGGCCCACACCGCCCCTTGCTCCCTGGCGAAATTCCTCTCCCCTTCGCTTCTGGCAAACACGTATATCCCGGAGCCGGGATAGAGGTGCTTCACCATCTCGAGCACCAGGTGTCCAGAGGCCCCGAACCCCGTCAGCCCGATGTTCTCGCCGTCCTTCATTCCCGTGAGCCGCAGCGATCGGTATCCCACGGCGCCCGCACAGAGCAACGGCGCCGCCTCTACATCGGAAAACTCATCCGGCACGGCAACAGCGAAAGCCTCCGGGACTTTCATGTACTCCGCGTAGCCGCCGTGTGCGTCGCGCCCCGTTCCCATGAAACGGGGACAGAGATTTTCCCGGCCCTCGAGGCAGAACCCGCAGCTCCCGCAGGCTGAATATATCCAGGCGACTCCCACGCGGTCGCCCACTTTGAAGCCTGTTGTCCCCCCGCCCGATTTTTCGACCCGTCCAACCACCTGGTGCCCGGGGATCATGGGAAGGCGCGGAGGGGGGGTGCGCCGCTCGATCTCGTCCAGTTCGGTATGACATACCCCGCAGGCGGCGACCTTGATAAGAATCTCCCCTTCGTCCGGCTCGGGGATCGGTATGTCCAGAGGGACTAGCGGCTTTTTGTTCTTTTCGAGATCACAGAGAGCACGTATCACCATGGCTTTCACGATAGGGATCTCCTTTCCCTGACTTCGCGTGTCCGCTTTTTACCCTTCACATTATACAGTAGTTGCTGAAAATATCTTCCACAAAGTGGATATCACCGACGATTGCCTTGGAATGTTTCTGGAGGGACGGGATTACCCGGTGCGACATTACACGTCCGAACCGTCGCAGGCCCTTCACTGCGGGATCATTCCCCATGCGTCGGAAAATGATCCCGCAGATCCGAGGACAAAGGCAAATAGTTTCTCTCTTTCCTCCTATAGAGGGAAGTGGGTCGCCTGTCCGGCCACGATGATCCAGGTGACGAGCATGGCGTTGAGAAAGGCTCCCGTGTAAATACGGCCCGTGGCGCGATAGAAATAGGTCGATACCATTGCTGCCGTGGCAAAGATCGGAAAAAACTGGAACATCAGGATAAAGAACAATGAAGCGTCGGGCAGGGTGAGGGCCCCGCCGGCGAAGAGCGGCGCGTACTGGATTGCCTCAAAGATTATGTATCCGGTGATCAACAAGAAGATATTGATCACCATTTCCTGCCAGAGTTTCAGGTCGCCTTCTTTGCCCCGGCGCAACTGACCGTGGAGGATGACCGCGATAACCAGGAAAAATATGGCAATGGGAATAAAATAACAGAGGAATATCCTGAAATGCAGAGCGGTCATCGGTTTTATCGCAAAGACCCAGATCCGGTAATCGGTTTTAAACAGCCACCCCGAAAAGGCAACCGTGAGGTAGGCAAAAAAACAGATAACGGCCGCCAACAGGAAGGATTTCCCCACCTTTTCCCAGGCTATGCCCCTGCCCTCCCAGGTAACCCCGTAATTTACAAAAGTCGCATTTTTACGATTGAAGGCAAAATGCCACAGCAGGAAAAGAACCACCGACACCAGGGCGACGAACAACGCCCAGTACATGATTGTCGTGGTCAGGTCCTGCGGCCAAAGGGCGCTCGATGCTTGATAACCCGTGCCGTGCGATATAATCGCGATTATAAACAAGGGAAGGGGGACGAGCACCACTATCACGGCGCCGATCCACCAACCCACACCGCTGAGGGATTTTTTCTCCGGCGGGCTTTCATTCAGCTCTTTAAAGAAATTGGTCTTCAAAAACGCCCCGCCCAAAGGGAAAATGAGCAGAATCATGCCGATAAGCGCGATAAAGGTACCCAGTTCCTTGTAAGGCCAGATCTGGTCGCCCGGAGGAATGTCCTTTCCGCCCTCAAGCGTCTTTTGCATCCATTCGATAGCATAGCCGACCGATTCCTTGTGAAAATGAACGCGCGGATGAATGACGTCCGGCTGATACAGCACCCTGGCCGTTCCTTCTTCGATGGAACCGTATAACTTACCCGGTACCACGTCTTCAGCCGTTCCGAAAAGGGTCTTTAATTTATCTGTTTTTACGATATCTCTTGGAATATCAACGCCCCACATGAGACGGGAAAACTCGTCATAGATCGAAAAGATGAGGGCCGTGTTGCGCGGGAAAGTGGGCGTTCCATCGGGAGCTCCGTATGTTCCGGTGGAAGAACTCGCCAGCACAAGCGATTTGTAACCCCCCGGATTTACCGCTGCCGCGATGACGGAGGCCCATCCCCCCATGGAGTGCCCCTCGAGCCCGATATTGTCGGGATCGACAATATCCAGCGACCGCAAGTACTTGAGCGTGTCCATTCCTCCGAAACCCGCCGCGAAAGCCGGGGGGTCGGAAAAGCCGTGCCCCGGCTGGTCGGGAGCCAAAACAACGTAGCCCCGTCTCGCGAATTCGATGGCAAAGACGTTCTGGGTTTCCCGGGAATTGATATAGCCGTGGGTGGCCACCACCCCCGGAGCCGGATTATCCTTATCCACGCCCGGCGGAATATAGAGCAAGGCGCTGTTTATCCTTCCGTCCGATCCCACAAAGCGCACATCCTTGATTGTTATCGAATTTCCCGCCGTCTGGATGCAGTGCGCCAGAAAGCCGCCCCCCACGATAAGCAGCAGAGCGACAAAAATAAGCCACCTCGTTTTCTTCGAATCCATAGCTCCACCTTCCTTCATGCCTTTCTTTGAGACATTCACGCGGGACGTCCGCTCCTCACCGCTAATAATATAGAAACAGACAGATAACAGACATTCTCACCGGGGGGCGCTCGACAGGCAAGCGATGTTGGAACGGAACTCATGGAATAGCTCCAGGCCGTTTCTTGTCATGGCTGTTTATGCTTGGCGTTATCGGTCGTTATGCCTGTCAATAGGAAGATAGCTTGATTTACAGGAGAGCAGTCGGCGTCGTCGCAGCTTTATTTGACAGTATCGACGGCTTCGTTCTTTTGTCAAGTATTTTCATCGATAGTGTTAGAAGCACATAAACTGTCCGGGTTGTAGGGTGCCGTTTTGGAGGTGTTCTATGAGACGGACGGAGCTGCTACAGGAGGTTCGGAGGATGCGATTTGAAGAGTTGTATACCAGTTGGACTGATGGGCATTTAACCCAGGAGCAGG
>JAHDRK010000012.1 GCA_018433345.1 Syntrophobacterales bacterium
AAAAACCCTAGAACAATCAAGAAAACCATGATGACCCATGTATAGGTCACGTGAAGAGGAATATAGGGATTCTCAAAGAAAAAAAACGGATGAAGCATGATCGCTATTCAACCTCCTGGGGAAATATTTTTACGACCTTCCAGTAACAGCGTAAACACCATGGTAATTATCACGATGGAGAGCCCCACAACCAAGGCTATTATGTTTACGGGCGTCTTCGTGATAATCAAATAAAGGACAACTCCCGTGACGAGAAGGCGGATGTAAAACCATCCAACCATGCGTCGCGGTCCCTTTTCCACGGCCCTTTCCAGTGTTCGCCTTGCGTCGCGGTACATCCAGTGAAAATTTAAAGAGCATATACAGCCGCCGAGAAATATGCCCAGCGTAATCGGAATCGACCCGAAAACCAGGCTTGCCGCCGTGATAAGCCCGACGGCGATCCAGTTCCTTGTTTTAATTTTTTTCAGAAGAGGATCTTGTTTTTCGGGCATCGTTTCTCAATTTCCTTGCGCGTTGCGCCTCACGATCCGCCCTTTTTTCATCCTCGAGCAGCTTCTTTATAAAAGTATAAATATTCCTGAAACCGGCGATCAAACCGATAACCAGGAATAGCATGGTAAAGACGTTGGTGGTGGTCTCAAACTTTCGATCGAGGTAAACCCCTATCAAGAGACACCCGAAAATGCAAACGACCATGACCAGCCCGAGACTGCTGGCATGCATCATTTCTATTACGTTCTTTTTCGAGTCTTTCTTCATCCACGCCTTCACTTCCCCTTATATTCGCGGCGAGTAGCACAATAATTCCCTCAAGTCAACAAGAGAGTGACGCCCCTAACCTGCGCCAAAGCCCCTTACCCTTCACCCTTTACCCCTCTCTTTATTCTCAAATGTCAAGTTTAAAGATTTGACCCCATTTCCATGACCCCATTTCCAAATACTCATCGAGTGCTTCCTGCCACGTGCGCACAGGGATATTGAAGGTACTTCTGATCTTTTCTTTTGAAAGACAAGCATTTTTCGGTCTAGATGCCTTCGTCAGATAGTCTTTCGTGGTGATCTCCACGAGGGCGACTTCCCGGGTCACCAGACCTTTTTCCATGGCGATCCGGTAAATTTCGCGGGCGAAGTCAAACCAGCTGATCCTGCCTTCATTCGAAAAATGATAGATCCCGAATGAATCGGAACCAGAAAGAATGATCGCAAGAACGGCCGCCGCCAGGTCGGGGGCGTAAGTGGGGGAGCCGAACTGGTCTCCCACGACGCGCACCTCCTTTCGCTCCGCGAAGAGGCGGAGCATGGTGGCGACAAAATTAGGGCCGTGCTTTCCGTAGAGCCAGGCCGTTCGTATGATAAAATACCTATGATAGATTTCGGCGATGTTGATCTCGCCCCGGTGCTTGCTCATCCCATAGACACTCACCGGGTTGGGCGGATCCGCTTCAGCATAATCGCCTTCCTTCAGCCCGTCGAACACGTAATCCGTGGAGATGTGTATCAACTTCGCGTTCTTCGCCTTTGCCAAGTCGGCAATGTTGCGGGGTCCATCGGCGTTTATCCGGAACGCCTTCTCCGGCTCCTCTTCAGCCCTGTCGACGGCGGTGTATGCGGAACAGTTAACGATCCACGAGATCGGCCGATCTGCCGCGAATTCCCGCAGTCGTTCCATATCGGTGATGTCCGCCTCCAGATCGGTGGCGACATACTCCATGCCCCTATTTTTCAAAAGCGTCTCGACTTCGGTGCCGAGCATACCCTTGTTGCCGATAAGCCAAATCATACCCGTTCTACTCTCCAGGTTCTACGTTCCGGGTTCGATGTTCCGGGTTCCAGGTATTCCGGGTACAGGCACCCAACCTATAACCTCCCGCCCCTCACCTCTCGCCTATAACCTATAGCCCATGACCCACCGCCTCTCTCAAAAAAGGAAGCTCCCTGTCTTTCTGCGACAGCACCGGATCGTCCACCGGCCAGGGAATGCCGATATCCGGATCGTTCCAACGGATGCCCCTGTCGGCCTCCGGATTGTATTCCTTCGTGCACTTGTACAGGAGACGGACATCGTCAGTGATAGCCAGGAAACCGTGCGCAAAACCGGGAGGTATATAAAGCATCGCGTGGTTACCGTCGTCCAGTTCCGCCGACACCCATTGCAAAAACGTCGGTGAATCCCGCCGAATATCGACGGCTATGTCCCAAACGCCGCCCCTTACGACAGACACCAGTTTGCCCTGCGCGTAGGGTTCGGCCTGGTAATGCAGCCCGCGGATGACGCCTTTTTTCGATACGGAAAAATTATCCTGGACGAATCGCGATGGGAGTCCCTGTTTCTCGAAGTCCGAGGCCTTGAAGGTTTCCATGAAACAACCCCTGTCATCGGGAAAAACCTTGGGCTTCACAAGAACCACCTCGGGAATTCCAAGGGGTCTGAATGTAAAGGGCATAGCTACCAGCCTCTTTGCACCATGTTGATCAAATACTGCCCATAGCCGTTATTCGCCATCGGACTTGCGAGTTCCAACACCTTGTCCGCATCTATGAATCCCATCCTGTAGGCGATCTCCTCGAGGCAGGCCACTTTCAGTCCTTGTCGGTTTTCGATAGTTTCAATAAAAATTGATGCCTGGCTCAGTGAATCGTGGGTTCCCGTATCGAGCCACGCAATGCCCCGGCCCATGGTTGTCACGTTCAACTCACCCATTTCCAGGTACAGGCGGTTTATATCGGTTATCTCGAGCTCGCCCCTGGCCGAAGGCTTTAACGAGGCGGCCATGTCAACCACCCGGTTGTCATAGAAGTACAGACCGGTCACCGCCCAGTTGGATTTCGGCCTTTTCGGCTTCTCCTCGATGGTAACCGCCCGGCCCTCGTCATCGAAACTGACGACCCCGTATCGCTCAGGATCCTTGACCCAATAGGCGAAGACCGTGGCGCCCTCTTTTCGCGACATCGCTTCCTTGAGGAAAGAGCCCAAGCCGTGGCCGTATATAATGTTATCCCCCAGTATCAGGCAGCTATTGTCATCACCTATGAAATCGCGACCTATGATGAAGGCTTGGGCGAGTCCTTCCGGCCTAGGCTGTTCGGCATACTCGAGCCGAATCCCCCAGTCGGATCCGTCGCCGAGAAGTTTCTTGTAATTGGGAAGATCCTCGGGAGTGGAAATGACGAGAATCTCCCGTATCCCCGCCAGCATCAGAACAGACAGGGGATAGTAGATCATCGGCTTGTCATAAACAGGCAACAACTGCTTACTTATGACCTTTGTAATGGGATACAGGCGCGTACCCGCGCCACCAGCAAGAATAATTCCTTTCATAGTCACCTCTGACAATGGGCGATGGGCTACGGCATAGCCGCGCCTTTTTACCTTTTACCTTCTCTTGCGCCAAAGCCGCACCCTTTACCCCGTTCCCCTATTCCCATAATTTTCTTTCATCCACCGCTTGTACTCCCCCGACGTAATCTTCTCCACCCAGCTCATGTTATCGAGGTACCAGTCTATGGTGCGGGCGATACCGTCTTCGAAGCCGTGCCTGGGGCGCCAGCCCAGCTCCCCTTCGATCTTCGAGGCATCGATGGCGTAACGAAGATCGTGGCCGGGGCGATCGGCGACAAAGGTGATAAGCTTACGGGATGTTCCGTGCGGGCGGTCGAGCCTTTCGTCCATTAGATCACAGATTATGTGAACAATCTCGATGTTCTTTTTTTCCGCCCCTCCGCCGATGTTGTAGGTTTCACCGGGCCTCCCATTTTCGAGAACCGTCAACAGCGCGTCGCAGTGATCCTCCACGAAAAGCCAGTCCCTCACATTGCCGCCGTCTCCATACACCGGCAGAGGCCTCTCATTAATGATGTTGAATATCATGAGAGGTATGAGCTTTTCCGGAAACTGGTAAGGACCGTAATTGTTCGAACAGTTGGTGATTATCGTCGACAGCCCATAGGTCCGGTGGTAAGCTCGCGCGAAATGATCCGCCGCCGCCTTCGACGCCGAGTAAGGGCTGGAGGGATCATACCGTGTCGTCTCCGTGAAGAGACCCTCCGGGCCGAGACTTCCGTAAACCTCGTCCGTCGAGACGTGGAGAAACCGGAAATCCGGATCGAGCTTGCCCTCTCTCCAGGACTCGAGACTCGCCTGAAGAAGCCTGAAAGTTCCCGTCACGTTGGTTTCCACGAAGGCCTCCGGCCCAAGTATAGATCGGTCTACATGGGACTCGGCGGCGAAATGAACCACCCCGGCGATACCTTCTTCTGAAAAAATATCCGCCAGCAACTCTTCATCGCCGATGTCGCCGTGCACAAAGCGATGGCGATCCCCCTCCAGGTCGCGGACATTACCGTAATTACCGGCATAGGTAAGAGCGTCGAGGTTTATGATACTCCAATCAGGTCGCAGGTCTAGGACCCTCCGAACAAAGTTAGCACCGATAAACCCACAGCCGCCCGTAACCAATATCCTTTTCATTCTTCACATCCTTTCCAAACCGCCATATTTCAAATCGCAGGGCCTATCATTCCAGCACCCCGTCTCCCGCCCCTCGCCCATAGCCCCTAGCCTCCCGCCTGCGACAAAGCCGCACCCTTTGACTTCTCTATCAAATGTCAAGTTTAAAGATTTGACCCCCATTCCTTCCTATCCTTTTTCTCCTTTGCAAAGACGATCCTTTCGGCAAAAATATAATAAAGAAAAAGCATGATCACGTTACTTGCCACCTTAGCGGCCGCAGCTCCCACGGCTCCGTAAAAAGGAATGAGCCACAGGTTCAACAGGATGTTTATCACAGCCACGGCGCCCATGAGCTGTACCTTCGTCTTCATGTGTTCCTGCGTGGCGAGAGTGCTGTCGATGCTCGCCACCATAAAGGAAATGGGAAGAGAAAGGGCCAAAATTTTCAGCAGGTGCACCGCCTCGATGTAATGTGCCCCGAAAATCAAGAGAAGTCCCGGTGACGCCAGAAC
Organism: Syntrophobacterales bacterium; assembly: GCA_018433345.1. Classification (GTDB taxonomy): domain Bacteria; phylum Desulfobacterota; class Syntrophia; order Syntrophales; family UBA2210; genus MLS-D. The sequence continues at coordinate 4,966 of JAHDRK010000012.1, forward strand.
CCAGATCACCGCAAACGCAATCATTCCAATACCAAACATCACCACAGTTCCGCGCCGATAGACACTGTAAAAGAGTGCCCTGTCCCGGTAAGCCCAGCGGTGAATTTTGGGAAGCAGATACTTTTGGTAGATAATGGCCGGAAACAGAAGAACGCCCATCATGACAATGAAGGCCACGTTATAATACCCGGCCGCCTCGTCGCCCGTGAAGTATTTAACCAGGACTATGTCGCCCTGAAAATAGATCATGTAAAACACCCCCGCGAGACCGAAGGGCCAGGCCCCGGCCGCTATGGTCACCAGGCCGGGAGGTTTGACCGTTGACGAGGCCGACCAGCTCGCTCCATGACCTTTCAGGTCGAAGTGTCCCCGCGCCATTTCTGACAGAAGAACCGCAGCGGTAATAACCATCAGTCCTGCCACCAAGGCATAGACTGACGCCACGCCTACCACGTTCAAACCCCGCCCGACGACTATCGCCAACCCCGCGATCAGAACAAATCGAATAATATGGTGCAATGGCTGCCATAAAGCGAGGGCAAAAAATCTCTCCTCAAGCTGTAATCTGGCCGCGACCAGTTCAACCGAAACCTGGCCCGCCGCGTGGAGTCCCATGAGCAGGAGCACCAGGCGGAACAGGTTTCCATGGGGCCCGACAACAGCCCATAAAACGATAGCAGCAACCGCCCCCAGGCTCGTCAGGGATACAAACCGCAGGGAGGCGGCCACGTGTGTTGTTGCCTCCCAACCACGCTTGCCGAATTCCTTCAGCCAGAACTGGGCGATGCCGAACCCGGCCAGTGGAAACATCAATACGGCCACCGAATAAGCGGCGCCGAAGATCCCGAATTCCTCGGGTCCCAGTATCCGCGCCAGGATCACGTGAGTTAAAAACGCGAACCCGGCTCCTGAAACAGAACCGACCCATAGGAGAGTTATGGAATAAAAAGCCTTTTTTACCTGAAGTTCAGTAAGCTGCATTGAAAAGTTTCCAGAACGCCACCTCGCCCTTGTTCGGCACCTCAATACAGTGATCGATGTCGAAAAAGTGATGTACGCGGCGTAAAGATTTGACGGCATCTGAGGCGAATGACGGGTACTTACCCCTCACCTGCGACAAAGCCGCACCCTTTGACTTTTACCCTTTACCTGCGCCTGGCGACAAAGCCTAACCCTTTACCTTTATTTATCTCCATCACCACCTCTTTCCAACCGTCCTCGAGGCCGTAACCCGGCACAAACCCTAGTTCGGCCTGTATCCGCGCACCATCGACAGCGATATCTTCGGTATAGGTTTCAATAGCCTCGCGGGTGATCGGCGGCTTAACGCCCGCGAGCCCGGCGCCTTTCTCCACTAAAGCAGCCGCCGGCCGGGCAAAACCGATGGGCAGCGAAAAGACCGGATAACCCCTTCCCAGGGCGTTGCACATGGCCATGATAATGCTCCGCAAGGTGTGAATCCGGCCGTCGGTGACATTGAACACCCTTCCTCCCGCCGATCCGTGTTCCGCTGCGATCAGAGCCGCCCGAGCGACATCCTTGTCGTAAACGAGCGTGCGGCGATTCAAGCCGGGCCCTATGGGCACAAAACAGCCCTTCTCGAGCGCCGATAGAAGGCGCCGGTAGTTTCCCTTGATCCTCGCCCCGTACACCGCGCCCAGCCGCAGTACAGTCCCCAGCGGCGCGCCGTCGTTCCGACGCGCCGACAGAACATGGTCTTCCGCGGCGAGTTTCGTGGAGGCATAAAACGTCCTCGGCCGGAGGGGTGAATCTTCATTCAGGATAATGCCGTTAGACGTCCCATACACGGCAATGGTGCTAAAAAATACCACCCTCTCCACGCCCGCCTGTCGTGCCGCATCGACCACCACAGCCGTCCCCCCTACGTTGATGCGCTCATATTCCTCCCGAAGTTGGTGTGGGGGATTCTCCTGATGAAGCAGTGCGGCTAGGTGAACAACCCTGTTCACACCTTCCATGGCGGATTTGACTGTCCTGTCGTCGGCTACATCACCGGCCAGGTGTTCAACACCCTCGGGCAACAGCCCCGAAGGCGGCGGCTTAAGCGACAGCGCCCGAACCCGGTACCCCGCGTCGTAAAAAGCCCGGACCACGACGGGACCCACCGCACCCGTGGCACCGGTTACAAGAACCCAGGAAGAAAAAGGGGACAGGCTACTTTTTTTCATGGGAAACCTTCTTTTTGGGTCTTCCTTTCGGTCTTGTTGCAGGAAGAAAAAGGGGACAGGCTACTTTTTTTCATGGGAAACCTTCTTTTTGGGTCTTCCTTTCGGTCTTGTTGTCGATTCCAACCCCAGTTCTTGGCTTATCGTATCCCGCCAATCGGCTTGCCCATAGGGTGATTGGCGATTAACACCCTCCCGTATGAATTCCATCTCCTTCGCCCCTTTCACAAGGTCGATAAAGGCCTCATAATCGCCGTTCTTGTGAAAAACTTCCTGCCTCCCGTCGCCACGGTTATTGCCACGGTTAATGACACGATAAATATGATCGCCTGCCAACCCTCTGGCTATCCTCGGCATCGGCTATCCCCTTTCTATAACGGCGAAAAAGTGGCCTGTGTCCCTTTTTCCTGGACATGTTTAATCCCCTTCACGTCACCATAGACCTGCATGCTACTCAAAAAAATGAGTTGCCCGACGCCGTCTGCTTTTGCCTTCTCGGCAACGGCAATGGCCAAGTCTCTGTTTACGGCATAATATTGCTCTGCCATTTTTGTGCCCGTCGTTACATGGGCGATCCCGGCAGTATTGAGGAGGACGTCATAGTGGCTAAAGTCTTCCGCGTTCCAGCCCGAGCCCCTGCTATCAATGAACGTGATGCGTAACCGATCATGTCGCGCGGTGTATCTGGCAAAATACGTTCCGATGTAGCTGTGAGCGCCGAAAATACCGATGTGCTGTTTACTCATTGCGAGTTCTAACCAATTCTTTGATTTTTACAAAATATTTTAGACTGAGAAAAAACATGTTCGTGTAGATGCCGTTTTCAGCACAGGCGCGCACTATCTCTTTGTTCAAGATGTAATTGCTTCTTATGGACCGGGTACTAACACCACCCAGCCGCATCTTTATAATCGCCTGAGGGAGATACGCGAATGTTAATTTATAGGTATATAAAAAGCGGATCAGCAGTTCGTAATCAGCAGCGATTTGATAGTCCGTTTTGTAGAGGCCGTATGTGAGGTAATTGGAACGATAGGTGAAGAAGGTGGGATGGGCGGGCATAAAGCCCCATCTGAATTTCTTGGGAGAAAAGTTTGCTGAGGAATAATACCGTACGGTTTTCTCTAAGTTATCACGCGGAACAAAGCGCACATCGGCAAAGACGGCCTGCTTTTTATGAGAAAGAAACGTTTCCTCCACCTGTGAAATGACGTGATCATGGACATAAAAATCATCAGCATTCAAAATACCCACGATGTCGCCTGTCGCTTTGCTAATGCCCTTGTTAATGGCGTCATATATGCCTTCGTCAGGTTCACTTATAAATGTGCTGATGCGATCACCGTATCGCTTCACTACGTCGATTGTGCCATCGGTGCTAGCCCCATCGATGACAATGTACTCGATATTTCCGTGTCGTTGAGACAAGATCGACGCGATCGTATCCTTAATGGTATCCATACTATTTCTGACCGGGGTGATGATGGAGAATTTCATTAAACCTGATCAGTATCGTGCTGGTAATTTATGGACAGGAACCTCGCTTAGCCCAATGTAATGGTAAATGATTATCAGGGAATCCATGACCCAACCGATATTATCCTGAAATCAGCCTAAAGTATGTTATTCTTCCAATTACGGTAAAAAAGGGGACAGGCTACTTTTTCGCATCGGCGACATCCTTTTTCGTATTGATTGGGGTCGCATCTTTAAACTTGACATTCCAGAAGGAAAAAAGGGGCGCCCCCTGTTCCTGCTCTTCACAACGGAAAGGTTTCGAG